>JAYTDB010000281.1:0-2638 GCA_043736135.1 Rickettsiales bacterium | reverse complement strand
CTTCGATCGTGTTGGTCATATCTTCCATCGCACGCTCTAGCGTTTGCTGTTTTAACAATGATTCAATAGATTTACTGGCTTCCTCCAGCGGTTTAGCGCCGGGCTTTTGAATCGATTTTACTTGGAATAAATGGTAGCCAAATGGGCTTTGAATCAGCGGGCTGATATCGTCTTTCTTCAGCGCGAATACAATGTCGGCGGCTTGTTCAAAGATGCCATTTTTTTCAACGAGTCCCAAGCTGGTGGAATCAGCGTTTACTGGTGGAAATTTTTTCGCAATCTCGGTAAGTGATTTACCGGATTTTGCCAATGATTCCGCTTCTTTTGCGGCTTTTTCATCGTTATAGAGCAGCTGGCTCACATCACGTCTTTCGGGCGTGCTATATTCATCTTTATGGGCAGCATAATAGTCCGCAATGGCTTGTTTGCTGACGGTCGCGCTATTGCGTTCTGCATCGGTGGCAGTAAAGCGCAATACGCTGATAGTGCGGTATTCTGGCAATGTGTAGCGTGGAGCTTGTTGTTTGTGGAAGTCAGCAAGCGCATCTTCTGTCACGGTGATGGTGCCCGCAGCATCGGCGCTGAGGCGGTATAAATCAATAGTGCGTGGTTGTTTTTGTGCTTTAGCGAGGGCCACTAGCGCGTTATTTTTTAGTGAGAGCGGAATGTTAAGTGAAACTAACAACTCATCGGTGCTGATGTCGCGGCGTACTTTTTCAACGTAACGTGCTTCGGAAAGCCCTTGCGAGCGCAGTAATGCATCAAAACGCGTCTTATCAAAGCCGCCTTTTTGATTGCTGAGTATAGGGTTCGTTTTAATGGCGATGGCGACGGTTTTATCATCCGCGCGGAAGCCGATATGTTTTGCTTCTTGTGCGAGTAATGATTGTTGCACCAAGCGTTGCAGCACATAGCGCGGAAGGTTGAACTGATTGATTAAGTCGGGCGAAAAGTTTTCGCCGAGTGATTTTTTAAGCTGTTCAACTTGCTGGCTATATTCGCGGCGGAATGTATCCACGGAAATCTCTTCATCGCCGACGGTGGCAATTGAAAACGCGTTTTTTGTTGATGATAGCATGTCGCCAACACCCCAAAGCGCAAAGCTTGAAACCAAAATAATGAGAAGCACCTTGGTTACGATGCTAGAAGAATAGGCGCGAAAGTTGTTGAGCATGAGTTTTTTCTTTATTTTAGGAATAATTAAATGACTCCTGTTGATTTACATTACAGCAGGGGATTGTAAAAGCCTTTTTAATCGGTTAATAAAAAGCCTATGGCTAAGAAAACAATCATTGGTAACTGGAAAATGAACGGAACGCGGGCGTTTGCGCGTGAGCTTGTGCCTGCGATTACGAGCTTTGCAGCGCAAATCGGCTCGCAAGCGGATATTGTTATCTGCCCACCTGCTACATTGCTGGCGGATGTGGAAAAATTGGTGCAGGGCTCGTTTTTGGCGGTTGGCGCGCAAGATTGCAGCGCCGCGACTTCAGGGGCATTCACTGGTGAGTTGAGCGCAGAGATGCTAAAGGATGTCGGCTGCCGTTACGCGCTGGTTGGGCATTCCGAGCGCAGAGCGAATCACGGTGAAAGTGATGCGTTGGTAGCTGAAAAAGCCAAAAAATTGATTGAAAATGGCATTATCCCCGTGATTTGTGTGGGTGAAACGCTTAGCGAGCGTGAGGCAGGGGAGCATAATGCGGTTGTCGCAGCGCAGGTGTTGGCGTCATTACCCCAATTGCCAAATGCCCATTTTTTGCTTGCATACGAGCCTGTATGGGCTATTGGTTCTGGCAAAATACCCGCCATGCACGATATTGAGTCGATGCACAGCCATATTATATCGGTTTGTGCGGGTAGCTGTGTATTATATGGTGGTTCGGTGAATGCTGCAAATGCAGCAGAAATATTGGCATTGCCTTCGGTTGCTGGCGTATTGGTTGGTGGCGCGAGCTTGAAAAAAGAAGAATTCTGCGGCATTATCGCCGCGGCAGAAGTAAGTTAATAATGTCATCCTGATGCGAAGCCGAAGGATCTTAGTCTTTTTTGCAAAGACGAGATCCCTCACAAAAGTTCGGGATGACAAGAAAAAGGAAATACGATGTATACAGTATTATTAGTGACGCACACGATTTTGGTGTTGTTTTTGATTGTTATGGTGCTGATTCAACGTACCGAAAGCGATGGCCTGTCGGGTCTTGGCGGCGGCGGCAATCAATTTATGACAGGACGCGCGAAAGGCGATTTGATGACGCGGACGACGGCGATTTTGGCGGCGGCATTTTTTATCACTAGCCTGACGCTAGCTGTGATGGCGAGCCACATGACAGGATCTTCGATTGTGGATGCGGTTGCAACGGATGCGCCACTCAAAGTAGAAGCACCTGCGAAGCCTGCTAAACCTGCAACTCCAACTGTTCCTAAATCGGAGTAATATGGCAGCGCGTTTCATCTTTATTACTGGTGGTGTGGTTAGTTCGTTAGGCAAGGGGCTTGCTTCGGCGAGCCTTGGCGCATTGTTGCAAGCGCGTGGCTACAAGGTGCGTTTGCGCAAGCTTGATCCGTATTTGAACGTTGACCCTGGCACGATGAACCCGAATCAACATGGTGAAGTATTCGTGACCGAAGATGGCGCGGAAAC
>JAYTDB010000280.1:0-3869 GCA_043736135.1 Rickettsiales bacterium | reverse complement strand
TGGGAAAATCTGCAAGTACAGAAGAGCTACCTGCTAACGATATCCCTGCGGCAAATCAGAGAAAACCTGCCCGCTTTGGGTGAGTAATTGCACTTGCTTAAGCTGAATGTCGATTGGGTGCTGCCAACCATCCCAAATAAGCCATGTTTGCGCGATTTTTAGACTGAGACCGCTTTCTTTATCAATAATAGCGGCTTCCAATATAGGTGTGATACGGTCAATTTGACGTGGCCCCGTTGCCACCCAGATTAATAGCGCATTAAATGCGACCAGCGCTATCAGCACTAGACCCAATAATAATCCGATAAAAAATTTTACAACGGTGTTTTTTTTCATAACATGGTATAACGTGCATCAAGACGTCGTAGATAACCACATAATTAGCTTTAAGAAAACATGTTTCCATCTTTTACCTATTCACCGTATCTGACGCGGTTAGCGTCCAAACATGCAGATATTTGCGCACAATCAGCAGCGGGTGATTTGGATGCGCTCATTCACGCAGAATGTTTTTCGCTGCAAATATCATACGCGACACAAAACGAATTGATGCACGATTTGCGCGTGGCAAAGGGTAAACTCGCACTGTTAGTTGCGGTGGGTGATTTGATGCGCGATTGGTCGCTGGAACAGGTGACGCAGAAACTATCGGAATTTGCGGATTATGCGCTGGAGAAAACCATTCATTTTTTACTGCACCAAGCCATCTTACGACAAGAAATAGCCGAAAAACCGCTGGAAACTTTGAGCGCACAAAGCGGTATTATAATATTGGGTATGGGAAAGCTCGGCGCGTTTGAGCTAAATTACTCCAGCGATATTGACCTTATTATTTTCTTTGAGCCCGATACGCTTGGCTACAAAGGACGTCGGAATGAACAACAATTCATGAATAAAATTGCGCAAGATATTGTGCATATAATGCAAGAGCGCACGGTTGATGGTTATGTGTTTCGCACCGATTTGCGTTTGCGTCCTGACCCCGCCTCTACCCCGCCAGCCATTACCACGCAGGCTGCATTGCAATATTACGAAAGCGTGGGTCAAAATTGGGAACGCGCGGCGATGATTAAAGCGCGTCCTGTTGCGGCAGATAAGGTTGCGGGTGAGTTGATACTTAAAAATTTAGCGCCTTATATGTGGCGTAGAAGTTTGGATTTTGCAGCGATTAATGACATCCACTCAATTAAACGCCAGATGGATGCTCGCGGTGAGCGGTTGATAAAGGCGGCGGGGCATAATATCAAGCTTGGTCTTGGCGGCATCCGTGAGATTGAATTTTATACCCAAATTCACCAGCTTATTTGGGGGGGGCGCAAACCGATTTTACGCACAAGGCCTACCTGCGAGACGTTGAAGCAGATGGTTATTGAAGGGCTGATTGATAAAAAAATATGTGATGTTTTAATTGAGGCTTATCATTTTCACCGCAAGGTGGAGCATCGCCTGCAGATGGTTGCTGATGCCCAAACACACACCTTGCCGAGCGATGATGAGGGGTTGTTATCGATTGCACAATTCACTGGCTTTGCTGACTACGCAACATTTGAAGCAGAGCTACTTAAGCAGTTGATGGCCGTGCATGATATTTACAGCAATTCATTCAAAGGTGCGGATGATTTGGGTAATGCAGGTAATTTGGTGTTTACGGGCGTGAGTAGTGATCCTGAAACGCTGCAAACCATTGCGGGGATGGGCTATAAGCAAGCTGAAGTGATTTCAGAAATCATCATGGGCTGGCATCACGGTTCAAAACGCTGCACACGCACCAAACGTGCGCGTGAATTGTTGACCGAGTTGATGCCCGCTTTGCTTGGACGGTTATCACAAACGGCAAATCCTGACGCGGCCTTTATGAAGTTTAATGATTTTCTAACCGATTTGCCAGCCGCCATTCAATTATTTTCGTTGTTTCAAGCCAACCCCAAACTATTGGGGTTGATTGCCGATATTATGGGCAGCGCACCTTCGCTTGCCGATACACTGAGCCGTTCTCCTGAGCTAATTGAGAACGTATTGTTTTCTGATTTCTATAAACCATTGCCGACAAAAGAAGATTTATTTGAACAGGCACGGGAGCGTATTGCGTATGCCGTAGACTTAGAAGAAACGGTCGATTTTCTTACGCGTTTCCGCAATGAGCGTCAGTTTCAAAGTGGCGTGCATTTCTTGCGTTCAATGGTGGATGCCTATCAACTAGCCGCATTCCTCTCTGACTTGGCAGAGGTGATGGTGACGCTGGTATTAAAGGCGACACAGGATGAATTTGAAAAAACCTATGGGCGTATTGCAAATAGTGAATTTGCGATGATTGCACTCGGTAAATTTGGTAGCCGTGAGCTGACATTCCACTCCGATTTGGATTTGGTGTTTATTTATCGCGTGGCAGATTTTGAAGATACGTCAGATGGCGAAAAAAGTTTTACCGCTAGTATTTATTATAATCGCTTCGCACAACGTTTGGTGAATGCATTTGGTGCGACCGGAACCTCTGGCAAGCTCTACGAAGTGGATACGCGCTTGCGCCCATCAGGGAAGCAAGGTTTACTGGCAGTCAGCGATAAGGCACTCACCCACTACTTTAGTGAGTTAGCATGGACATTTGAATATATGGCGTTCACCAAGGCAGATGCGGTGGTAGGCGATGTTGCTCTATGCGCGGATTTAAACCTATTTATCGCGCAGCAAATGTGCAAGCCGCGCGACATGCAAAAACTGCAGCTCGATGTGGCGGATATGCGTAAACGCATGGCGACGGAATATAAGAGCGATAATATTTGGGATATTAAATATGTGCGCGGCGGCTTGGTTGATATTGATTTTATCGCGCAATATTTGTTGCTTAAATTTGCACCTGAAAAAGGTGATGTGGACGTGGGGAGTGCCCGCGAAATATTCTTATGGTGCCAAAAAAACAGCTTGCTGGACGAAGCTCAACTTCTTGTTTTACTTGAAGCCGAGCAGTTCTTGGTACAGCTTTTCCACTTGCTACGTTTATGCGTAAATGGTGCAGTTATTGAATCTGATATGCAGGTTGGGCTTAAGGTTCTATTGTGTCATAACCAAAAAATGGATCATTTTGATCACTTGAAAGAAAAGCTGATTGCCCTTGAACAATCGGTTTATCAGGCCTATCTATCCATCATCGAAACCTAATGTAAGGACGCCTTATGCCAAAAACAGCCGCACAAAAAGCAGAGAATAGCCTTAATATTGGCGATAAAGCGCCGGTTTTTTCTATGGAAGCTAGCAAAGGCCAAACGGTATCAACAGCAGCGCTTGCAGGCAAAAATGTGGTTTTGTACTTTTACCCAAAAGATGACACCCCAGGATGTACGATTGAAGCAAAAGATTTCCGCGATCATATGTCGGACTTTGATGCAGCCAACACGGTGATTATTGGCGTGTCGAAAGATTCCGTAGCAAGCCATGATAAATTCAAAGAAAAATATTGCCTGCCTTTCGCACTTGGCGCAGATACCGATGGCAGCGTTTGTGAATCTTATGGTGTTTGGGTGGAAAAAAGCATGTATGGCAAAACCTATATGGGGGTTGAGCGTTCCACTTTTTTAATTGATGCTCATGGAACCTTAAAAGCCATCTGGCGTAAGGTAAAAGTTGATGGTCACGTTAAAGATGTGCTTGCGGCAGCTCAGGCGATTTAGGCTTTAGCGTCGCCCACATCACCACAATTCCTGCTAAAACAAAGAGCATATAGTAAGACAGCATTTGGTTCATTACGGCGTAATAACTGTCGACATTCTTTTCAGGGTGATTGAAACTCCATGTCATAAATGCCATACCAAAAAAGACTGAACTTGTTCCAATGAGTACGGATTTATAGTGTAAAAAATGTCGAAGTAGTATTA
>JAYTDB010000279.1:0-2120 GCA_043736135.1 Rickettsiales bacterium | reverse complement strand
ATAATGTTCATCTGCGGCACCGGAAGCACATGCGCGCCAGCTCCACCGACATAACGATAGAGCGGCAAGCCCGAAGCATTCGCTGCTGCTTTGGCAACTGCCAGCGACACACCGAGCATCGCGTTTGCGCCCAAGCGTGCTTTATTTTCTGTTCCATCTAAATCGAGTAATGCGCCGTCAATTTTCAGCTGCTCTTCTGCGTCCATACCCGTTAGCGCATCAGCAATTTCACCATTCACGTTATCAACGGCTTTTTCAACGCCTTTACCCAAGTAACGTTTTTTGTCGCCATCGCGAAGCTCAAGGGCTTCTAATGAACCAGTCGATGCGCCAGATGGCACACCCGCACGGCCAAAAGAACCGTCTTCAAGCGCAACATCCACCTCAACAGTTGGATTGCCTCGGCTATCAAGAATTTCGCGTGCATGAATGTGAGTAATAGCTGTCATAATTTTCCTTTTTGTCATCCCAGCGAAGGCGGGGATCTTGTCGTTATTTAATGATTCGGACGATACAAACGCTTCTGCGGCCCCATCACATTACCTTGCCAAATGGCATATTCCATATCGGATTCAATGCGATAATCCTGTCCGTTATAACGAACACGCACATCACCTGTCATGGAAAATAAACGCCCTGACTCAATAACGCGCGCATCATACCCATCTGACGTTTGAATTTCAACGGTTTGTTGCACATCCGTGAGATTCGCAATAGCTGCCGCCTGCGCCACATTGGCACCAGTAAACAGCAGTGCCATGTGAATTATAATGATGCGTAGCCTCATCACCGATTATCCTTAGTCGTTTTTAGTTGGCAATAACCGATAACAGGCGTATCATTGTTAGCAAGTCAAATGAATCCATGCGAAGGAAAAGTTATGGGCAACTCGGTTGGCACGAAGGGACGAACCAAGCCATCGTCCGATACTCTCCCTACGATTACAGAACGCGGCTTTGAACTTGCTGTCCTCGGACTTGAGGATATTTGTCTGGAAATCCGCGATGGGCAATTCACCCACGGAAAAGACGATACGGACCGCCTTTATTGGCAACAAATCCTCAAAAATATTGCAACGCCCCTATCCATTGCCCTTGCGGAATATAAAGGCCCACGGGTTTTTCACCAGCATTACACTCATGATGCCAACGGCGCAGAAATTCCCGTTATGGAATCTGCCCGCGAAAACCTCATCAAATCATGCGAAAAAGCCATCACCCAATGCAATGATATGATTGGCATAAAAGGCAGCAAGCTCATTGAAGAACGCGGATTACTCGTCAGAGCCGTGCATAATGTGTTGGCGAGTACTTAACCTTCGTCATCCTGCGGACTGCGAAGCGGTAGCGCAGGATCCATCTCAATAATTCCTAGATACTGCTCGATTGCTTACGCAATCAGCAGCATGACAAAATCAATTTTTTGCAAGTTGGTCAAACGCTTTGAGTTTGGCAAGCAACGCTTCCATATCCTCAAGCTTCACCATATTCGGGCCGTCCGATGGCGCATTATCAGGGTCTTGATGCGTTTCCATGAACACACCAGCAACACCCACCGCAACCGCAGCTTTTGCAATGGTCGGCACAAAGCGGCGATCGCCACCTGAGCTTGCGCCCTGCCCGCCCGGTTGTTGTACGCTATGGGTCGCATCCATCACAATCGGGCAACCGGTCTCCGCCATAATCGGCAAGCTACGCATATCCGTCACCAATGTATTATAGCCGAATGATGCGCCGCGCTCGGTCAGAATCACGTTCGGATTACCCGAAGCATCCATTTTATCAACCACGTTTTTCATATCCCAAGGTGCGAGGAACTGCCCTTTTTTGATATTAATGACGCAACCGGTTTTTGCAGCGGCAACCAACAAATCCGTCTGGCGGCACAAGAACGCAGGAATCTGCATGATGTCCACATGCGGAGCCACAATCGCACATTGTTCTTCGTTGTGAATATCCGTCAAAATCGGTAAATCCAGATCGCGGCGAATTTCATCAAACAACGGTAACGTCTTTTCCAAACCCATGCCGCGCTTGCCGCCCAAGCTCGTGCGGTTCGCTTTGTCGAATGATGATTTATACACCAGCGGAATATTCAGCTTGCTACAAATTTTCTTCAGC
>JAYTDB010000278.1:0-2339 GCA_043736135.1 Rickettsiales bacterium | reverse complement strand
TTAAAACGCGTAAAATCCTATCTGGGTGATGAGCCGTTTTGCTTTACCTATGGCGACGGTGTGTCTGATGTTGATATTCGCAAGCTCATTCAATTTCATAAAAAACATGGCAAAAAAGCGACGGTTACTGCTATTACTCCGCCTGGGCGTTTTGGCGTTTTAGAAAGCAAGGGCGATCGCGTGATGGGCTTTGCCGAAAAAGTCGATAATGCGGATGCGCGCATTAATGGTGGATTTTTTGTGCTGAATCCATCCGTGATTGACCTTATCACAGATGACCAGACTATTTGGGAAAAACAGCCGATGGAGACGCTCGCAAAGTCAGGGCAAATGATGGCCTATCGTCATGATGGTTTTTGGCAGGCGATGGATACGTTGCGCGATAAACGTCTGCTCGAAGAATTATGGGCGAAGGGTGCTGCGCCTTGGGCACCGTGGCTTGGCAAGGCTGCAACCGCTCGTAAACGAAAATAATATGTTGAAGCCAACAGTAGAGTTTTGGCAGGGAAAACGCGTATTCCTCACGGGGCATAGCGGATTCAAAGGCGCGTGGCTTACGGTTTGGCTGCAATCGCTCGGTGCGAAAGTCTGCGGTTATTCATTGCCGCCAGAAACGTCGCCCAATCTTTTTTCTATTTTGAATGTTGGCGCGTATTGCGAAGAAAATATTTTTGCTGATATTCGCCATTACGATACGCTGAAAAATGCACTGAATGTTTTTGCACCCGATATTGTCATTCACATGGCGGCGCAAGCATTGGTGCGCGAATCATATCATACGCCTTTGGCTACGCTGGCAACGAACATTGATGGTACGGCGAATCTGCTGGAAGCCTGTCGTACAGCACCATCGGTGCGTAGCATCGTTGTTGTCACGACGGATAAATGTTACAAAAACAAAGAAATCAATACACCTTATTCTGAAGAAAATGAGTTGGGTGGGCATGATATTTATAGTGCTAGCAAAGCCTGTGCTGAGATTGTCACCCATGCTTATCGCCAATCGTTTTTTGAGCAAGGTGCGCGTATTGCTACTGCGCGTGCGGGCAATGTTATTGGTGGTGGTGACTGGAGCAAAGACCGTTTGATTGCCGATGCAGTGCGGGCATTTTCTGCGGGTGAAACCTTGCAGATTCGCTCGCCCAATGCCGTGCGCCCATGGCAGCATGTGGTCGAGCCATTGCTTGGTTATTTGATGTTAGCGCGTGGACTTTATGAAAATAAACCGTTGTCACCCGCCTATAATTTTGGACCAAATTCAGCATCAACTGCAACTGTTTCCGAGGTGATGACACAATTTTCCACCTATTGGAACCCATCAGCAAAATGGCAGGTGCAACCGTCTGAAGCCCTATTACATGAAGCCACGTTGCTTGCGCTTGATGCGAGTCTTGCTGCTAAAGAACTTGGATGGGCGCCTGCGCTATCATTGGAAGAGAGCTTGTGTGCGACGGCTTCGGGCTATAAAATTATTTATGAGAATGGCGGAAAAGAAGCTTTCTTAGCGCATATGAATCAGCTCTTCTCACAGGCAGTTTTGTAATCCTTCCGCCAGCGAAATGGTTGGCTGCCAATTAAAATCACGCATGAAAGCACCAACATCAGCGATGCGATTACTGGCTGGTTGTTGATTATTTTTTATCTGTTCGCGCAATGCTTTTATATCAAAATCAGGAAAAAATTTGGCAAGTTGTATGGCTAATTCGCCTACGGATATTCCTTTGCCGCTCGCCAGATTATATACACCATTTTGCTGATGTTTTTCTAACGCAGCGATGATTGCCACTCCCGCATCCGCAACATGCAAATAATCACCAATGGCGTTTGGCGAATTTAATTGCGGCGTGATATTGCGTTTAAAGCAATCAATCAGATAGGGGATAACATAGCTGCTATGCATATTTTTACCAAAGCAGGTGAACAAGCGCAGCCAGAGAAAATCCATGCCATGAGTATCGCAGAAGGCTTTTTGTTGCAGGTAGAGTTCGCGTTTGGCGATGCCATAGGCAGTATCGGCGTTGGTTGGCGCATCTTCAGTTATAAGGGATTGCAGGTTTGGGCTATATTCCGCTTGCGAACCAAACCCTATGAAGCGTTTACAGCCTGCCATCTGTGCAACCTTTAACAACTGTATGCTGGCCTCAAAATTGGCATGTAGAATGTCGGGCTGGTTGCGCTGTTGATTATCCGAACCCATCCAGCCAGCATGAATCATGACATCGGGCGCGAATGTATTTAGCGCAATGTTGAGTGAATCATCGAGATGCTGAAGGTCGCAAATATATTGTTGGATGCTACTATCGGGGTTTAGATTGCGACGTGTTAAAACCAGTGTTGGA
>JAYTDB010000277.1:0-2474 GCA_043736135.1 Rickettsiales bacterium | reverse complement strand
CTTTTGGTGTTTCATGCGTTATAACCTTAACTTTTTGTTGAATGGCAGCTTTGCCGCAACTGGTTATAAAAGTCAAATATACTCTGCTCAAAAAATAAGGCAGATGCTTATTTTTTGAGTCTCGCTCGCTACGCGGCGCAAAACCTCACGTATCACGCGCGGTTTTGATAGTTCAGTACATATTAAGAAATAGGAGCTGAACTATAAGATATTGCTTGACAGCCGTTGCTTTTTAACTAGATTGTGCGCCTCAAATTAATAAGGAATTCGACCGATGGCAAAGAAAAATATTGTTTTAGTTAAACTAGTTAGCTCTGCAGACACAGGCTTCTTTTACGTAGCTAAAAAGAACCCAAAAAAGCAAACTGAAAAAATGTCTTTCAGCAAGTATGACCCAAAAGTGCGTAAGCACGTTGTGTTCAACGAAGCTAAAATTAAGTAGTATCCATGTCGTTTTTAATGACGGATGCATTCGCAGAAGCACCTGCAACTACAGCAGAAATTGTAACTCCAGCGGCACCATTGCCTGATGCTTTGTCTGCCAATAAAATGGTGACTGACAACGTAATGATGCTGGCGGTATTGTTCGGCATTTTCTATTTCATCCTCATTCGCCCGCAGCAAAAACGCGTAAAAGCGCACCGCGACCTTCTGGGTGGCCTTGCTAAAGGCAACAAAGTTATCACGAATGGCGGCTTGATTGGCACCGTTGTGAAACTTGAAGGCGAAGACGTTGTCGTACTTGAAATCGCACAAAATGTCCGTGTTCGTATCGCGAAAAGTGCAGTTGCTGAAATCTCTTCAGATAAAGCCACCTCTAGCGATAGCGCAAACGACAACTGACAGCAATCTTAGCAGCTTGCTGCTTTAGATTCTTGTCATCCCCGCGCAGGCGGGGATCTCCTCGATACAATTTCTGCCTTCACAGGAATGACAAAAAGGATTCACCATGCTCGACTTCCCAAAGTGGAAAATCACCCTTATCGTTTCTACCTGCTTATTGTTCGTGCTTTTGGCAATTCCGAGCCTTGTTCCAGCAAGCACCCGCGATAAATTTCCAAGCTGGATGCATTCCAACGTCAATTTAGGGTTGGATTTGCAAGGTGGTTCGCATTTATTGCTAGAGCTGGATTTCAACGCGTATAAGCGCGACCAGCTGAACAATCTTGCTGATGAAATGCGTGGTATTTTGCGCGAGGCGAAAGTTGGCTACCGTAATTTAGCCGTAACATCAGAAAAACTGACATTCTCTTTGCGCGAAGATGCTGGCGAGGCAGTTGACGTTGCAAAAATTATTCGCAGCAAAAACCCAGAATTAGACGTGACGGAATCAGCCGGCAGCTACTCGGTGCAATTTTCACCAGCATGGGAAAAATCCAGCCGCATCCGCGTGATTGATCAATCGCTGCAAATTGTTCACCGTCGCATCGACGAAACCGGCACCAAAGAACCACTCATTGCGCGCCAAGGTGATAACCGCATTTTGGTACAAGTCCCAGGTGAAGCCGACCCTGCACATGTGAAAGCATTGCTTGGTAAAACCGCAAAAATGACCTTCCACATGTTGGATGAAAACGTATCGCAAGACGATATTGATCGCGGCATTGCGCCCGTTGGCGTTCGCATCTTAGAAAGCGATAAAAGCAGCGATGGTCGGGGTAGAATGCATAAATTCGCGGTACAGAGCAAAGTTGAATTATCTGGCGATTTGTTGGTGGATGCCAATCCAAGCTATGATCAGCAGTCAGGCGAAGCGGTGGTATCTTTCCGTTTTAATAATGCAGGCGCACGCAAATTTGGTGAAATCACTTCTGAGAATATCGGCAAACCATTTGCAATTGTACTCGATAACAAAGTGATTACCGCTCCGGTTATTCGCTCCGCTATTTTGGGTGGTAGCGGCATTATTTCTGGCAGCTTTGATACAAAATCAGCCAATGACCTCGCTTTGTTGCTGCGCGCGGGCGCACTGCCTGCACCGCTCAACGTCATTGAAGAACGTTCGGTTGGCCCTAGCTTAGGTGCCGATTCTATTCGCGCTGGTACGCTTGCTGCCGTCATCGGCGTCAGTATGGTTGCGATATTCATGATGTTATTTTACGGGTTGTTTGGTTTCTTTGCCAATGTGGCGATGATCGTCAACGCCTTTATGGTGCTATCTTTGCTTGCTATGTTTGGTGCAACGCTAACGCTCCCAGGCATCGCGGGTATCGTACTCACGGTTGGTATGGCGGTGGATGCCAACGTACTTATCTATGAGCGGATGCGCGAAGAAATGAGCAACGGAAAATCCGCATTTGCCGCAGTTGAAAATGGTTTTAAAATGGCGTTTGGCACGATTATCGATAGCCATGTGACGACGTTTTCAGCCGCGATTATCCTGTTTATTTTTGGCACTGGTACCATCAAGGGTTTCGCGGTGACACTGGCAATCGGTATCGTCTGCTCGCTCTTTACTGCCGTACTCGTTACAC
>JAYTDB010000276.1:0-2110 GCA_043736135.1 Rickettsiales bacterium | reverse complement strand
GATGTAACTTTTAAAGCATTCAAAGGAAAAACTGTTCGCGCTATTGCTGCACCAAATTGTGCGGACAAGCCGCGCAGCTTCTTTGATAAGTTGAATGAGTGGGCAAGAGAAGAAGGTGCGGCTGGATTGGGTTATATTACCTAAACAAGAGAAGCTAAAGATGGCAACGCAGAAGGCTTCTCGTTTGGCGGACCAATAGTAAAATTTATATCAGATAAAGCACTAAATGCACTGATTGAGAAATCAGGATGGCAGCCTGATGGAGTCTTGTTTTTTGTGGCTGATTCTAACGAACTTGCCGCCGCCAAAATGGCTGGTAAAGCACGCACTAAAATTGGACAAGAAATAAACCTCATCGAGCAGGGCATTTATAAATTCTTGTGGGTCGTTGATTTCCCGTATTTCGAATATGATGAAGATGAGAAAAAAACCATCTTTTCGCACAACCCATTCTCAATGCCACAAGGCGGAATGGACGCGCTGCTGAATAAAAACCCGCTCGATATTCTGGCATATCAATATGACATCGTGTGCAACGGCGTGGAACTGTCATCGGGTGCGATTCGTAACCATAAGCCAGAGATTATGTATAAAGCATTTGAGATTGCAGGCTACGGCCCCGAGGTCGTCGATAAAAAATTCGGCGGCATGATTTCGGCGTTCAAATTCGGCGCTCCGCCGCATGGTGGCCTCGCTCCAGGGGTTGACCGCATGGTGATGTTGCTCGCTGATGAGCCAAATATCCGCGAAGTAATTGCCTTCCCGATGAATCAAAAAGCAGAAGATTTGCTGATGCAAGCACCGAACGTGGCGGACGACAAACAGCTGCGTGAATTACATTTGCAGCTTTCACCAAAAGCAAAACAAGTGCTCGCCGAAGAACAAGAAAAAGACAAGGGCGAAGCGGCTTAACCTAAGCCGCCCTTGTTGCCTTTGTCGCGATCAATTTGTATCTGACGAATGTCGGCGATGGCTCTTGCCGCCTCGTCAAACTTTTCGTAAATTTTGAGTGTGACCCGCGCCGCTTTATCCTGAGGGGATAATACTTTTAATTCAGTGATTTTCTCGCCCAATTCCTCAATGCCGCGTTGAAGAAGCGCTGGCGTCAACGCTATTTCTGGATTTTTCAAATAGAGTCCCTCAATGTAATGCATCGCACGCCCCAATGGGGTTGTCAAATCGAACGCATGCTCATGCGAACTGTTGATGGTTGCCACATAGTTGGCAATAGTCGGAGTCTCACCGCCCGCTAATATCTGCATCATTGCACCGATATTAGGTGGCAAATCGCTCCAATGGGGCACCTTCTCTTTCATCATTTGATTTGCAACGCTATGCAGGGCAAAGTCAGAAACTTGATGACTCTTTTTGGGGCGCGGCTCGTTGAGCGATTGGATGGTCTCAATTTCCCGTGCGGCACGCTCAATTTTTCGGTAAATAGCGGCGGTGATACGCGCTTCATCGCGCGCAGCTTGCAGCTTTTCGGCAAGCGCATCTGGAAACTCCGCAACATCTTCAAACTCTTTTCGCTTCATCAGGGTATTGGCGATAATGCGTAATTTTTCAGGATTTTTTGTTGATTCAATATCTTTTTTTACTTCAGGCGGCAACGTATCATCATACGCACTCTTCTTGCCCGCTTGATGCGATTCGGCATATTCCTTCACCGCCGCAATTGCCCACATTTTTGCATGGACTTTCGTCTCATCATCCACAAGCCATGGTGTTTTTGCAATGATCTCAAGCCCCTCCGCACTTCGTACAACATTTTTTATGCCCTCGCGAAAACCATCGGGGGAAAGAAATGCTTTGTCGGGTTGGTAAACCAACTCTTCCAAATGCTGAATGAGCAGTCCTTCTGGCGAGAATAAATTAATCGCGGTAATGGCATTATCATTGATGCATTGCAGATAGCTGGCGATACTGCCTTGTTTCATCTCTTTAATTGCATCCATGCTATCCGCGATGGACAACGCTTTGTAGCCAGCAATAGGACTGCCTAATAAACGCTGCGCAACAGCAATTGCTTTTTGCTTAACTGATGGGCTATCGCCCCCTCCATCAAAATCAAAATGTGCAATCATGCAACCTGTGCTTCAACATTAATTAA
>JAYTDB010000275.1:0-2139 GCA_043736135.1 Rickettsiales bacterium | reverse complement strand
ACGATAAACAGGCTGTTGCTGAGCAAAAACAACACGGCAAATAAAGCGGAAAGCCCTACGGTAATATATTTCATGGCTGGCCTCCTGTTGATTTCGTTGCTTTGCTTAGCTCGGACAGCGGCAAATAAGGCACAACACCTTGCCCGCCTTTGCTATTATCAATTACTACTTTATTCATGCCACCCATAATTTCTTCCATGGTCTCTAAATAGATGCGTTTTTTGGTCACATCTTTAGCTTGTTTATATTCGTTATATACCGCTGAGAAGCGCGATGCTTCACCTTCTGCGCGGGCGATAACGGCTTGTTTATAACCCTCGGCATCTAGCACAAGTTTTTCTGCTTCACCGCGTGCACGTGGCACAATATCGTTACGATAGGTTTCCGCTTCGTTGCGTGCTGTCTCTAAATCAACGCGCGCCGATTGCACATCCAAGAAGGCTGAGCGTGCTTGTTCTGGTGGGTTTACGTTACGCAAATTGACACCGACCACTTCAATGCCTGATTTATATTCATCGAGTGTCGATTGCATCAGCGTTTTGGTGGCTTGTGCCACTTCTTCGCGACCTGCGGTCAGTACGGTTGCGATTTCGCTTTTACCGATTACTTCGCGCATCGAGCTTTCAGCAACCGCTTGTACCGTATCTTCTGGGTTGCGAATGTTGAATAAAAATTCAGGTGCAGAACGGATTTTCCATTGCACTTCAAACGTAATATCCACGATATTCTCATCACCCGTCAGCATCAAGCTTTCAGCATTCATATTTTTTTCGTTATTGTGGTTAGACATGCCAGACCGGAAACCAATTTCAACACGGTTTACGCTGGTTACGCGTGGCGTGAGTACGGCTTCAAAAGGGTAGGGGAAATGATAATTCAGACCCGATGCAGTAGTGCGGTGATATTGCCCAAATCGCATGACTACGCCTTGTTCTTCGGGTTTTACGATATAAACCCCTGATGCCATCCATAAAACAAACACGGCGAGGACAATGAGTAAAAACCCGCGCTTGCCGTCGCCATTGTTATCGCCACCCAATATTTGGCGCAATTTTTCTTGCGCTTTACGCAGCATTTCGTCCATGTCGGGACCTTGGTCATTGCTCGAACCGCCACGGTTACCGCCAGTAGGTGGCTTACCCCAAGGATTTTGTCCCCATGGACCTTTATTATCTGACATAATTGACCCTATCATTTTTTATGTTTTACACTATATGGGATAGACGATAGGAGAATTCAAGGCAATGACAATCAATGAACAGATTATTCGTGACGTGCTTGCGCGAACGATTGGTGACAAACCCGTGAGCTTTGCAGGCGTAACGGTGCGCGATGGGCGTGTAGGATTTTTACTGACCGTTGACCCGAATGATAAAGCGCTTGGCATGGCAATGCGTGAAGCCTGTGAGGGCGCGATTAAGCAGTTGGCTGGCGTAGAAAATGTGACGGCGGTTTTAACGGCGCATGATACTGCACCTATTCCTGCAAAACCTGAATCAGGCTACACGGATCCACGCGCAAAAGCGCAGTGGAATATGACGCCGCTTGCAGGCGTTAAAAAAATTATTGCCGTTGCATCAGGCAAGGGTGGGGTAGGGAAGTCAACCACGACGATTAATCTGGCGCATGCGCTGGTTGCTGCGGGTAAGAAAGTGGGTATTTTGGACGCGGATATTTATGGGCCGTCCATGCCTACCATGTTGGGGGTGCCGAATTCGCAGCCACCGGTGGTGAATAATAAAATGCAGCCTGCATTGGCGCATGGTATTTGCTTGATGTCGATTGCATTAATCACTGGGGATGAGGCGGCAATTTTGCGCGGCCCGATGATTTCAAAATCGCTTACACAAATGCTGCGCTTTACCAACTGGGGCGAGCTGGATGTGCTGTTGGTGGATATGCCACCGGGCACTGGTGATATTCACTTGAGCATGGTGCAGCAAGTACCGCTCTCAGGTGTGGTGATTGTGACCATGCCGCAGAAAGTGGCGACCATCGATGCAGCAAAATGCATCAAAATGTTTGAAAAAGTGAATGTGCCGATTTTAGCGGTGCTAGAAAATATGAGCGGTGAGATGTTTGGTGAGGGCGGCGGTAAACAGCTAGCCGAACAATTTAATGTGCCGTTTGCAGGGAGCA
>JAYTDB010000274.1:0-5707 GCA_043736135.1 Rickettsiales bacterium | reverse complement strand
GTGAACGCAGTTTATAACGCAGAATGTCATCATAATATCCTACGGTATTGATATCGCCGCGAACACCCGATTTATAGACGTAAGTTGGGCTAGTATTGGTGGAACGATTAGCATAGCCCTCATGCGTACCTACTGTACCCGTCGTAATCCGCGTACCGCCCTTAGTATATGCACCAATCCCGTTCTTACCAAAACTATTGAGTGCATACACCGCACCATTGGTAATTTTATAATTAGCATCTGTATAGCTAGTAGCATTTTCATCATAAATCGTAATGCCATTATCCACACAGATATCAGAGGGCAAAGAGATGCTAAACGCACCTGCTGCGGTCATATCTACCGTCACCTCATATTGAAATTTATTCCCCCAACCATCATACATATAATCAAGCGGCAGCCCCAGCGTCTTTGTCGGAACCGAACCAGAAGGAACACTCATCGGCGCTGCGGTAACATTCGTAGCATTAAATGTTCCACCCGTACAGGTTCCTGGCACTGATGCCTCCACACCATAATTTGTGTTCGTTGTTGCAAGCGCAGCATCACCTGGACATGGCAACCGATCATTAAGCTCACGAAATTTAAGGAGTGCTTTTTCAATTTCGTTCATGCGTGATTCGGTGGCTGAACGCCGCGCCGTCTCCAGCACGTCAATCCCCATCGACACGCTCATACCCGTAATGAGGGCAATAATGGCAATCACGATTGAAAGCTCAATCAAGGTAAAGCCAGAATGATACGTATGGTTTTTTATCATGCAATGATTTTACTTTACAGCTGCTTAAGCATTGCTTAACGACAGGGGATATTTCTTATTAATTGTGCCATTCTTTAACGTTTTAGGCGGCAAATAATGCTATAAGCGCAATAGAATAGTAAGCTTTTCCTGCTAGACTGCTGAGTTAAATACGTATTATTACCCGATAAGGACATTATGCATTATTTGGTTACAGGCGGCTGCGGATTTATCGGTTCTCATTTATTGGAGAGCTTGCTAGCTGCTGGCCATACAGCAACGGTGATTGACGATTTATCAACCGGCAAGCGCGAGAACCTGCCTGCTGGCGTTACACTCATTCAAGGCGACATCACCACTGCAGGCATTTTTGACGATATGCTCAAAACCGCCGATGGCTGTTTTCATTTGGCAGCCATTGCCTCCGTACAAAAATCAAAAGAGGAATGGTTACGCACCCACCAAGTGAATCTAGGTGGCACGATTGCGTTATTCGACGCCATCATCAAATCAGGGCGTAAAATCCCTGTGGTCTTCGCCTCCTCCGCTGCGGTTTACGGCGCAAACAGCGATGTGCCACTCAAAGAAACGGCTCTATGCGAACCGCTGTCTGCTTACGGCGCGGATAAACATGCCTGCGAGCCGAATGCGCGTATTGCAACCGAATTACACGGCATCCCAACAGCGGGCATGCGCTTTTTCAATGTCTATGGCCCCCGCCAAGACCCGTACTCACCCTATTCTGGCGTTATTTCCATTTTCGCCGGTCGCATGAAAAATAATCAGCCACTCGCCATATTTGGCGACGGCGAACAATCGCGCGATTTCATTTTTGTAAAAGACGTGGTTTTAGCGCTGACCAAAGCGATGGCAGTGTTAGAATCAGGCGCACTCAAACACGGCATCTTCAATGTCTGCACGGGTATTGAAACCACCGTTAATCAACTCGCACAGCTGCTAAAAAATATGACGCAATCAACTTCGACCATTCAGCACGGACAAGCGCGTGATGGTGATATTCGCATTTCACTGGGGGATACTTCAAAAATTCAACAGGCTCTGGGCTTCAAAGCGACCACATTGCTTGCAGACGGACTAAAACAAACGGTGGAGTATCTATGAACATCCGCCAGTTAATTTGCATTGTCACAGCATCACTATCACTTGCTCACAGCACATACGCCGCCGAACAAAAAACGGAGCGCTGGGTTGTGTATTATACCGACAAGCTACCTGCTAGCGCCTTTGAACAATACGACCTGATTGCGTTTGATAGCGATAGCCACCCACCGATAGCTGACCTAAAAGCAAAAGGAAAAATGCTGCTTGGCTATATCAGCTTTGGTGAAGCCGAAGATTACCGCAGCTATTATAAAGACATCAAAGCAAAGAAGCTGTTTTTTGGCACCAACAAGGCGTGGAAAGACCATCATTTCATCGACGTTCGCAAACCCGAATGGACGGACATGTTGATTAACCAACTCATCCCACCGATTTTAGCGCAAGGTTTTGACGGCATCATGATTGATACGATGGACAGTGTGGTACAGCCTGAGCTTGATGACCCTGTCAAATATAGGGGCATGAAAAAAGCCGCTGTTCAGTTGATAAAAGATATCCGCACCGCCTACCCTGACATTAAAATCATGATGAATCGTGGGTTTGAAATTTTGCCTGATGTGGCAAGCGATATCAATTATGTGATGGCAGAAAGCATTTATACGGACGTCAAAGATGATAAGCCCTACATTCTCAAAGCGGCGGATAACCAATATTATCTCGACACTATCACCCAATCACAAGCCATCTCACCATCGCTTAAAGTGTATAGTATTGATTACTGGGGCATTAAAGATAGCCAAGGCGTCAAACATATTTATGATACGCAGCGCGCGCACGGCTTCGTGCCGTATGTCAGCACCGTTGATTTGCAAAAACTCTATACGGAGCCAAAATGAGATTTTTGTTCGCTCTCATAGCCTGCTTATTCCTAAGCAATGCAGCTTTTGCCGATGAGAAGCCATTGCCGCGCAGGCTCATCGCCATTTATGACGCGAAGGAATCCGACGTCAGGCTCTCCTATATCCACCGCTTTTTGGAAATGCCTGCCAACCATCTGGGCTATGACATCGATTATTATGATGTCGGCGCGACCCTCCCTACCATTACCGATGATGTAGCTGGTATCGTTGTCTGGTTTTCGCCCGGTTATTCAGTAGAAAAAATTGATGCGTACTTAAGCTGGATGGAAAAAGCCGTCGCCGCCAAGAAAAAATTGATTATTTTGGAAAATATGGGCGTAGGCGATAAATATCGCAGCAATGTGGACACTATGCGCCGTTATAACGCCATTCTCAGCCATATCGGTATGCAGGATTTCGACCAATGGAATCCGATTACCTACCGTAGCAAAGTGCTCTATATGGATAATAGTATCGCCAGCTTCGAGCGTCCGATTGGCCCTATCTTCCCGCCTTATGGTCTGTATCAGGTCATTCCAGGCAAGGCGCAAAGCCATTTAAAGGTAATGCCAAACAACAAACCAGAAGATGAGCCCGTTGATTTGATTATCACGGGGCCAAATGGCGGGTTCGTTGCCGAAGGCTACGCGATTTTCCACGTTGTTGAGAATGAGGAGTCACGGATTATCCAATGGTTCGTGAATCCATTTATCTTCTTGCAGCAATCATTGCGCGGTGAAAAATTTCCGATACCCGACACCACCACCCTCAATGGCAAACGTATTTTCTATAGCCATATTGATGGTGACGGCTGGAACAATATCAGCGAGCTTCCTAACTATGCTTCACACAAAACCATTGCCGCAGAAGTATTACGCAAAGAAATCTTAGAGCCGTATAAGGATATTCCGTTTTCTGTAGGCGTCATCATCAATGATATCGAGCCTGATTGCTACGGTGTGAAAACCAGTGAACAAGTGGCGCGTGATATTTATAAGCTGCCGAATGTCGAACCAAGCAGCCATACCCATAGCCACCCTCTTTTTTGGAATTATTTTTCTAATTATGACTCGCAAAAAGAAGTGAATATCTTGAACCGCTATCCCGTCAAACCCAAAACAAAAGGGTCGATGATTGAAGATATTAAAAGCATGGCGGGCAGCGAAAATGCGTGGACGCAGGAGCAAAAAACACATGACGAGGCCGCAAAAACGCCCACGCTTGCGGTCGATGGCAAGATAGCCGTGAGCAAATCAGCTAAGGGTGCTGGCGGCGATATGTATTTCAAAAACCAAGATTATGAGACACCACGCAGCTATGCCTGCTCTCCGTTTAATCTGGATGAAGAAATTAAAGGCTCCATCGAGCGCGTGAACGCCCTGTCACCTGCGGGCAAGAAAGCAAAGCTCATCCAATGGTCTGGTGACACCAGCCCGTTTGAAGATGTACTCGCAAAAGTGCGCGAAGGTGGTTACGTCAATATCAATGGGGGCGATTCTCGCTTTGATAATGAATATCCATCTTACACCTCCGTTGCACCGATTGGACAGAAGGTTGGCAAAGAACGACAAATATTTTCTTCTAATAGTAACGAAAATACCTACACGAATTTATGGACGGGGCGTTTCTTTGGTTTCCGTTATTTGCAACGTACTGTTGAAAACACAGAAAGCCCGATGCGCGTTAGCCCGTTCAATATTTACTTCCACGTTTACTCGGCACAAAAACAAGCGAGCCTTCATGCTGTACAAGAAAATTTAAATTACGCGCTCAAACAAAATATTATTCCGATTGAAACCAGTCAATATGCCGAAATAGCGAATGGGTTTTACTCCATCCAGCTCATTCCACAGGGTGAAAACAGTTGGAAAATTCGCAATCGAGGAGCGTTAAACACGTTAAGGTTTGATGATGCTCGACTGAAATCGGTAGATTTTGAACATTCAGAAGGGGTTATCGGACAATCCTATTTTCAAGGAAATCTATATATACACCTAAATCCGTCGGCAAAAGAGCCGCTTATCAAGCTGATTAAATTGAATAAATTTGAAGAAGTTCCCAATCAAAACATACCATATTTAGTAGAGTCGAATTGGGTGATAAAAGACTTGCAATTTGTTAAATATTTGTTAACAATAGACGCCTCGGGTTTCGGCTCGGGACAGATGCAATGGAAAATGCCAGAAACGGGTAATTACTTGGTGAAAATAGTTTCATCTCGTGATAACCCAGAGAAAATTTCAAGCACCACCATCGCAACCGACGCTAACGGGATGCTAAAAATTGCTATCGATTCCAGCAAGATAAGCCCACCTGTTAAAGTAACAATTGAACCGATTAAATAAACCGTAAGAAGACATTATGTTGAAGAAACAAATTTTCGCCATCCTACTTCTCACCATCGCTGCACTGGCTGCGGGCTATTTTTTAATGCCGCGCCAACAAGAAGTAGCGCTCATGCAGATGAAAGATAAACGCTTTGAAGAAGCGCTCGTTTCATATGAGAAACAATTGGCAAATGGCAACTTGAGCTTAGAAGTCGTTAACCGTTTATGCGAATTATACCTGCAAACAGGTTCGGTTGACAAAGCCATCGAAGTGATGGAAAAATACATTGCGGCCAACCCAACGGATATCCCAGCGCTAGAAAAACTTGGCTTATATTATCAATATGCACAACGTCAGGATGATTACCTCCACAATCTGGAAGTCATTAACAACCTGAAGCCAAAACCAGAAAATCTTAAAGCCCTATCCGATATTTACAACTTTAATACGGAATATAACAAACAAGCGGATGCGCTGGGTGAGCTGGTAAAAACTGAGCAAGGTGCAAACAGCAAAAACTTTATGGATCTTGCCTATATTCATGCTGTAGAGAAAGATTACACAGAGGCTGTTAAAACCCTACAAGACCTCAAAACACAATATCCTGCTGACTACCTATTCCCACAAGCGGAATTAATGGTGACGCTATTATTTGATGCTAAACGCGGTGACGAAGCAG
>JAYTDB010000273.1:0-3978 GCA_043736135.1 Rickettsiales bacterium | reverse complement strand
ATTTGCGGGGTGAAGTCAGTGGATGGAGGCAGAGGAAGGTCGCTGTCATCTGACGTTTTCGCATTGCGAAGTGCAGCAACGGCTTCTTCCAACATTTGTTGATACAGCTCGATGCCAACTTCTTTAATATGTCCCGATTGTTCTTCGCCCACCAAGTTGCCAAAGCCGCGAATATCCATATCGTGATTGGCGAGGGTGAAGCCCGCGCCGAGCGTATCTAATGTTTGCATGATTTCCAAACGGCGTGCCGCATTTTTGGTCAGTTCGCGGCGATGCGGCAGCATGAAATAGGCGTATGCCCGCGTTTTCCCGCGTCCCACACGTCCGCGCATTTGATAAAGCTGCGACAGACCAAACATGTGCGCGTTATGAATAATCATGGTATTTGCGCTTGGTATATCGAGGCCCGATTCGATGATGGCGGTGGAGAGCAGAATCGTATATTTGCCATCGTAAAATTCATTCATGATGCGGTCGAGTTCTGCGGGTGGCAATCCACCATGTGCCACGGCAATGCGCCCTTCAGGCACAAGCTCGGTGAGTTTTTGTTTGAGTTCCGCGATATATTTGATGCGCGGGGTGACGACGAATACGCGACCCGCACGGTGCAGTTCTCGCATCACCGCTTCGCGAATGGTGACAGGGTCAAACGGCATCACAAATGAACGAATGGCAAGGCGGTCAACGGGCGGTGTGGTAATTAGTGATAGGTCGCGGACGCCAGTCAGAGCCATTTGCAGTGTGCGCGGAATCGGCGTTGCGGAAAGTGTCAGCACATGCACATCGCTTTTCATGCTTTTCAATTTTTCTTTTTGCGCGACACCAAAATGCTGTTCTTCATCGACAATCATCAGCCCCAGATTTTTAAAATCGACGCCCTTAGCAAGCAGCGCGTGCGTGCCGATGACGATATCGACTTCGCCCGATTTAATGCCCTCCAGTGTTTCTTTTTGCTGCTTGGGTGTCACCATGCGCGAAAGCTGGCGAACGGTGATGGAAAAGCCCGCAAAACGATTGGCAAAATTATTATAATGTTGGCGGGCGAGCAGGGTTGTTGGGCAAATGAGCGCCACTTGAGTTTTTTGTTCGGACGTAGCTGCAATAAACGCTGCCCTTAATGCCACTTCGGTTTTGCCAAATCCGACATCGCCGCAAATGAGTCTATCCATCGGCCTGCCGAGATGTAAATCCTCAGCAACTTCAGAAATTGCGCGTGCTTGATCTTCGGTTTCCACAAAACCAAAGCGGGCGGTGAATTCATCATAGCTGCCGCTTAAAGCTTCCATAATTGGGGCTGCTTTATTCAGCCTTTCAGCGGCGATTTTGAGCAATGCTTCAGCGGCAATGGTGATGCGGTTTTTGAGTTTTGCTTTGCGTGATTGCCACGCCGCGCCGCCTAATTTATCGAGCTTACCATTTTCTTCTTCGCTGCCGTAGCGGGTGACGAGCTCGATGTTTTCAACGGGCAAAAACAGCTTGTCATCGCCATCATACATCAGCAACAAACAATCATGTTTTGCGCCTTGCACTTCAACGATGGTGAGCCCAGCAAAGCGCCCGATGCCATGCTCTTTATGCACTACCAGTTCGCCTTCTTGGAAGCTTGCGGCTTCGGCAAAAAAGGCGTCGGATGTTTTTTTCTTTTTAACCGCACGTTGGATGCGCTCGCCAAGTATATCGGCTTCCGAAAATATGATGGCTTGCGGTGTTTCAAACCCGCTTTCAATCGCCAGTGGCGTTAGGGCTATGGATTTCCCTTTGATGCGTAAGCTCTCATCCCAATTATCGGCGGTGACGACATGGAAATTTCGCTCCAGCAATAGGTTGGACAACCGCTCGCGCGAGCCTTGCGTCATGCAGGCAATCACCAGCGTTTTCTTTTGCTCTGCGGCGCGCAGCGATTGTTCTTTTAATTGGTCAAACGGGGTGTTGTCTGCTTGTCCTTGCTTGAATGAAAAGAGTTTGCGGATGCCTATATCCGTAGCATTTTCACCCGCAGAAAATGCCGAGAAGATGCACGTATTCGCGCCACTCGCTATTTCGCCCCAGCCGCTCGCATCTAAATAAAAACGCTCAGGCGGAATCGGGTAATATTTTTCATTCGCGCCGAAGGTGGATTTATGGCTGGCTTTATCCGCGTCCACACGTGCGCCGTAATAATCGGTGATGGTTTCCAATCGCTCCATGATAGCTTTTTGCGCTTCATCATCAAACGTAATCAGCGCGCCACGAGTATAATCAAATAACGTTTCCGTGCGTGGGTAAAACAGTGGCAGAAAATGCTCCATACCCGCGTAAGCTGTGCCTTGTGAGATGGCTTCATACAGTGCATTATCTTTGGACACGCTGCCAAACAATACGCGGAAGTTTTCGCGGAAGCAGCTGATGGTATCAGCCGTGAGTAATACTTCGCTGGTGGGGGTGAGGGTTATGTTGTCGGCGGTGCCGCTGCTCACTTGCGTCATCGGGTCGAAGCGTTTGAGTGTTTCTAATTCATCGCCAAACCAGTCCAGACGGTAGCCTTCTACGCTGCCCGCAGGAATAATATCCAAAATGCTGCCGCGCACAGCGAATTCTCCCGCTTCCATCGCTTTGCCGACTCGCGTATAGCCTTGCAATACCAGCGCATCAAGCAATGTTTGCTGCGAGATTTTTTGCCCGCGTTTTGCAATCACACCGACTCTGCTCACTGCATCTTTTGGTGGCAATTTTTGCAAAGCACTGGAAACCGTCGTCAGCAAAATAAATGGCTCTTGGCTGGTGACCAATTCTGCGAGGGTTTGCATCCGCGCTGCCATAATGGCGGCTTTTGGTGAGATGCGGTCATAGGGCATCACGTCCCAAGCGGGTAGGGTGAGGATTATGGCGTTAGGGACGAAAAAGGATAATTCCGAGGCGACTTGCTCTAATGCACGGTCATTCACGGCGATATGCAGCAGATTCTTTTGCCCTTTTTGCCACAGCTCGGAGAGCACCAAGCCATGTGCGGCAACGGGAAGCTGGCTGAACCGTGGGGCAGGGTTAGTTAGGTTGGCGGCCATAGCCTTCTAACATTTTGATAATAATGGAATATTCTTCTGGTGGCACTTCTTTGCCGATAACCCATGCCCAGATGACATCGTCATCCTCATCGAGCAGTTTTCCGTATGTTAAAAGCTCGGTTTCACTCAGTTTTTCAAGGTTCGCATCAGCGAAGCTGCCTAAAATCAGGTCAGTCTCTTTCCAGCCGCGATGCCACGAGCGGAATTTGAGCTGTTTAAGCAATTTTTCGTTGTTAGTTAAAGCTTTGTTCATTTTGTCGCGTTAGAGTAGATGCTTACATTTGGAGTATTGTATGCTTGGATACCGAAGTGCCGATGCTGTCTTGACTATCTGCCAGAATAATGCGGCGAAGTCGATTGAAATTATCGATATCAACGAGGCGGCGACCGCGCTTGTCGGATATAGTAACGCAGATATCATTGGCAAACCGTTTGCCGCTATTCTCCCAGATCGTATTTCCAGCTTGTTAGAAGAATATGTGGAATATGAGGCAGATGCAAACGATGTGGGTATGGTGCTATCAAAAGCGATGAGCTTTAGCTTGGTTTGTAGCGATAAAAAAGAGCATGCTTTCCGCATGAAAGTGGTGCTTGCCCCTTCGAATAATGAAAAAATGGAATTTCGTTTGGTGCTGCAATCGCTGTCGGGTCAGCGCCGCGATGATTCGGCTGTGCTTGCCATTGCTGAAAGTTTCAAGGGACATGAGGTGCTCGATTCGCAGCTTGGGTTGCCAGATAATGCATCCATGCAAAAAAATATCGAAATTGTCAGCCATCATAATAATAACTCAACCCTGCGCTCTAGTTTTCTGATGTTGCAGTTGGATCATTATGAAGAGTTGGAACATCAATACGGGCATGACACCGTTATTAAATGTTTGCAGCATGTGGCGAGCCTATCGCGCAACAGCTTGCGGGCGTATGATGTGGTGGGGGT
>JAYTDB010000272.1:0-3425 GCA_043736135.1 Rickettsiales bacterium | reverse complement strand
ACCTTGTCAAAGGCTTCGCCCAGCGCATCATCCAGCGTGCCGCCGAGTAGCGAATAGTTGCCAACACCATGCACCACCAGAAATTGGCAATGACCACCTGATGCAAGCAATAACAAATAAGGGAAAACGACTTGGTTGGTAAGCCGCACAGTGAGCGCATGTCCCTCGAGATGGTTCACCGCGATGAAGGGCTTTGAATGCACCGAGGCTATCGCTTTTGCCGTCATCACCCCGACAATGACCCCGCCGATTAATCCCGGTCCACCCGTTACCGCTATTGCATCAATATTATCCCATGTGCAGCCCGCTTGCGTCATCGCATCGCCAATTAGACGCTCCAGATATTCCATATGCGCGCGGGCGGCAATTTCAGGAACAACACCACCAAATGCCGCATGTTCTGTCTGTGAGTGAATCACATTCGACAAAATACGCCCATCGCTGCTCACGATTGCGGCAGCGGTTTCATCGCAACTGGTTTCAATGCCGAGAATGATAGTCATAGGTTTTTGGTTACAGCTTTCAGATTTTGGGTTTATATAGACGTTATTCTATCTATATATCAACCTATACTCTGTCATAGCGAAAACCTAAAACCATTATGTCCAACCCCGATATTATCCGAATTGCTACCCGAAAAAGCCCGCTGGCGCTGGTGCAGGCGAATGAGGTTGCGCGCTTAATTACGGCGCAGCATCCGCATATCACGTGCGAAATTATCAGCATGAGCACTACGGGCGATAATTTTCTCGGCCAGCCTTTGTCGGAAATTGGCGGGAAGGGGCTGTTTACCAAGGAATTAGAAGAAGCATTATTGGCGGGTACAGCCGATATCGCCGTTCATTCGATGAAAGATGTGGCGACCCAGTTGCCAGATGCGCTGGAGATTTCCTGCGTATTACCGCGAGAAGATGTGCGCGATGCGCTTATTTGCAGCACAGTAAGCTCGATAGCCGAACTGCCGTTAGGCGCGAGCTTTGGTACGTCGTCACTCCGCCGCGCGGCTCAACTATTACATATGCGCCCTGATTTAAAAATTGTACCGCTGCGTGGCAATGTGCAAACGCGGCTGGATAAAATTGCGGGCGGCGTGGCGGTAGCAACGATGCTGGCGCAGGCAGGGCTGAATCGGCTGGGCTTACGCGATATTCCTGCCTATGTTATTCCGCATACGGAATGCTTGCCGGCGGTAGCGCAAGGTGCGATCGGCATTGAAAGCCGCAAAAATGATTCGCGGATTCATAAATTACTCGCGCCACTCAATTGTGATAATACAATGCGTGCGGTGCTTTGTGAGCGTGCATTCTTGCGGGTGTTAGACGGTTCATGCCGCACACCGATTGCGGGGCTTGCCACCATAACGGGGGATTTGCTGCGATTTGATGGGTTAATAGCTTCAATGGATGGCGCAAGCTGCCACCGCACCGCGATTGATGGGATGGCGATTGATGCAGAATCTTTGGGAAAAGAAGCAGGAAAATCCTTGCTAGGCAAGGGATAAACAGCTTTTGCGTTTACTGCATACCGTATTTGGTGTAAAATCTTGTTATGTCAGAATCGCACAATACTAGCATTGCCGAAGAAATTCGTAACAAATGGAAAGACCACTCCGCTGAACTTTTTTCGCGTGATGGCAAGAGCATCAAGCCATCCCATCGTTACGGCGGCCAAAATTTAGTTGGTAATCCATTGTTGGTAAGTACACTAAATGAAATAGCGGACAGCTTTGTTGCAGCTAGCGCTGAAAAGGCGGCAGGGTTTGATGATGAGCATGCAATTATAGCACGTGCAAAAAGGTTGCATATTACATACGATCAAGATGACCGGATGGTTATACAAATATATCGCATACAATTGAAACGTGAGAAAATCGACGATGAGCTTTTACATTTGGAAGACCAAGCGATTAAACGGCTTCTTGCTCCTGATAGTGGCCTAGAGCAAGAGTTTGCTCGGCGGGTTGGGCTGGGGGCAGAAGCAACTGATGGGCAGCGTGAAATTACGGCCAAAGAGTTGTTGGGTTCCACTATTCACATATTGGTAGATTGCTGCTTGGCGCATCTACAAGGTATGGAGCGAAGTGGCTTTATACCCAATCCCCAAAAAAGCGGGCTATCACGTTAATTCGCTGGGTCATAATCCGCGTTTTACTTTTTTATACTTTACCCCTTCCGTGACAGTTACAGTCGGTACATCTTCTAAATATAGGATGTAACAACTGTAAGGAGACGTCATGACCACTGCCCCACGCAACTTCGTTCGCCGCCTGTTTAGCAAATCGCAAACAGCACCCGCTCAGAAAACTATGGCAGGTAGAACGATGCGTTCTTATATGGTGATGCCAGGGCAGGCGGTGTGGATGTCCCGCGATTATCAGCAATTTTCCGACGAGGCTTATGGCAAAAACGTAGTGGCGTATCGCGCCATGAATATGGTGTCTTCGGCCGCTGCATCAGTGCCATATGTTTTATATAGCAAAAACCGTAACGGCAGGCGAGAAATCATTTCGCATCCAGCACTCACTTTATTGAAGCGCCCAAATCCAACCCAATCTGGCGTCGATTTTTTAAACGCGCTTTATCACCATAAAATGATTAGTGGAAATGCCTATTTGCAAAGCGTTGCGCCCAGCGGCGAGGCTACAAAAGAGTTGTATTTATTGCGCCCAGACCGCGTGCAGGTGATAGCTGGAAAGAATGCGCTGCCAGCCGCGTATCGCTACACGGTAGATGAAAAAACGGTAGATTATCCTGTCGATAAAATTTCAGGACGTTCACGCATTTTGCATGTAAAAAACTTTCATCCGACCAGTGATTGGTACGGCTTGTCGCCCATTGAAGCGGCGGCTTACAGCATCGACCAACATAATCAATCAAGCAGTTGGAATCAGGCCTTGATGCAAAATGGCGCGCGCCCATCAGGTGCATTGGTGGTCAAAGGTGAGCAGGCAGGTGGCACGCTTTCGGAAGAACAATATCAACGTGTGAAATCGCAAATTGACGAACAGTTTTCGGGCATGGAAAATGCCGGGCGTCCGCTGTTGCTTGAAGGTGGTTTGGAGTGGCGCGAAATGAGTTTGTCGCCGAAAGATATGGATTTTATTCAAAGCAGAAATGCATCCGCGCGGGATATCGCACTTGCCTTTGGCGTGCCGCCGCAAATGTTGGGTATTCCGGGCGATTCAACCTATTCTAACTTGCAAGAAGCGCGGGTGTCGCTGTGGGAACAAACGATTTTACCGCTCGCACAAAATATGGCTGAAGCACTAAACCACTGGCTGCTTCCGCAATTTGGTGATGGGCTGGAATTGGTGGTAAATAGTGATGATATTTTACCACTCGCACTTCGCAACCAAGCGATTTGGGATCGGGTGGAAAAAGCATCCTTCCTCACTGAGGAAGAAAAACGCGCGGCAGTAGGGTACG
>JAYTDB010000271.1:0-2708 GCA_043736135.1 Rickettsiales bacterium | reverse complement strand
GGTCATGACATGCTCTGCCATCAGCAAATCGCCCTGCCCGCGAACAGCAGCGTGGAGAATTGCCTTCATCGCATCATCAAAATGCACGGTTAATGATGCGCCAAATTCGTAGATATGTTCACCGTCAGTGCGGATGAGCGCGGCATCAATGCCATCGAGCGATGTGCCGCTCATTAAACCCAACGCCCAGCGAATTTCTTCTTTCATACTTGTAAACCTGTTGTAAGTTAATAAGATAGTAACGTATATCGGTTAAAAAGGTGATAACAAGACATATTAAAAACAAGGTGTTTCTATGCCAAAATCCGTAAAATATAGCTCTGAATTCATGCAGATTATGCAGGAGCGCGGCTTTATTTATCAATGCACAGACGCGGAAAACCTCGATAAACGCCTCGCAAAAGAGCGCGTAACGGCTTATATCGGCTTTGATGCGACCGCTTCTTCTTTGCATGTAGGCAGCCTGATGCAAATTATGGTGCTGCGCTGGTTGCAAAAAACAGGTCATAAGCCTGTGGTGCTTATGGGCGGCGGCACGACTAAAGTCGGCGACCCATCTGGTAAAGACGATGCACGCAAGCTGATGGGCAATGATGACATCAATAAAAATATTGAATCCATCAAAGAAATTTTTGCACAATTTTTAAAGTTTGGCACCACGCAAAGCGACGCCATGATGATTAATAATGCCGAGTGGCTCGACTCACTTAATTACATTGATTTCTTGCGTAATTTTGGCCGCTTCTTTTCGGTGAATCGCATGCTCACACAAGATAGCGTGAAGATGCGTTTAGAGCGCGAACAAAATCTGAGCTTTCTTGAATTTAATTACATGATTCTGCAAGCCTATGATTTTGTCGAGTTAAACAATCGCTTTAACTGTAGCTTGCAAATTGGTGGTTCGGATCAATGGGGAAATATTATTATGGGAATCGACCTTGCCCGCCGCATTGATTCTGAGAATCGTTTCCAGCCGATGGCGCTCGATAAAAATGCTGGTATTAAAGTGCTTGAAGTGCAGCCGATGATTCAATCAAAACGTACTGATCCGCGTGATTATGAAACGGGCACTTTCATGAATTATTTTGATAAAGATGGCAGCAAAGATTTGTTTGGCCTCACCACTCCGCTGCTCTCTACTGCATCTGGTGCGAAGATGGGGAAAACCGCAAGTGGCGCGGTATGGCTGAATAAAGACATGTTGTCTGCATATGATTACTGGCAGTTCTGGCGTAATACGGATGATGCGGATGTAGGAAAATTCCTGCGCTTATTCACCGAGCTGCCGATGAAAGAAATTGAGAAATTGGAAGCACTCAAAGGCGCTGACATCAATGAAGCGAAAAAAGTGCTGGCTAACGAGGCTACAAAACTATGCCATGGTGATCGCGCTGCAAAACAAGCTGCTGAAACTGCGAAGAAAACATTTGAGCAAGGCGGTATTGGTGCGGATATTCCGGTGCATACCATCAAATCATCTGAGCTTGGCAAAGGCTTTGCGGCTTACGAGTTACTGCGTCTGGCTGGGCTTGCGGAATCAGGCGGCGAAGCCAAACGCTTGGTTCGTGGTGGTGGTGCGCGCTTGAATGATCAGAAAATTGAAGATGAAAATGATGTGATTTCTATCACCCATTTTGGTGATAAGGGCGAGCTTAAATTATCGGCAGGTAAGAAAAAACACGTGCTGGTGAAGCTGGTTTAAAATAGTTTCGTCATACTGCTGATTGCATCGCAATCGAGCAGTATCTCCGCATTATTAAAACACATCAAACATATTGCGTAAAAACCCTGGGGTCAGAATGGAGAGCGGATTCACGCTCACATCGGGTTCTTTGCTTTCGCCTTTAATCGTATAGCGCGCAGCGAATACGCCGTTACCGCCGCCACCTGTTAGAATATCACCAAGCAGCGGCACTTTCCCTACAACAGAATTCAGTGTATAGGAAGGTACAATCGTGCCGCGTAAATCGAGCGTGGATTTTGGAAACGTAATAGTACCTTCCGACATCAATCCAATAGCTGAACCATAGGTTTTTGCGTCTTTCAACGTTATTACATCATTCTGTAAAGTGAAGGGTGCTTGCAGCTTTTTAAAGGCAATTCCCTGCCCTGTAAGTGTATCAAAAAATCCGGTAAGTGATGTGAGTGATAAAAGTTTGGCGAGTACGGGCGCGTCCTTCAGTGTGTAATCTTTTATGTCAGCATTGCCGCGTAAAATACTGTCGTTTTTATTATCCTCATAATTACCAGTGATAGCGAGCGTGCCGCCATACATGCTTTTTTCAATATCAAGTGCGCGCAATAAATTTCCTGCATCGTCAGCGGTGATAGAGAGTGCACGTTTCTTGCCACTATTAGTAATGGCGAAGGAGAAGTTTTTCGCATCAATATTGCCGCTAATATTCGCCGATTTACAATGAATAATATCGCAGGCAAGCGTTCCTTTGACGGCACTCAGAGAAATCTCGTTGGCGGCGATGATGTTTTTTACATCCAACGATAAATTCAGCGCAGGAAAATTTTCAAATGAAAACCCGCCATCGTCTTCTTTTTTGAACTCGCCGCTGATGTCGAGCGCATCACCTTTGATGGCGACATCCATACCGTTTTCATTCTTCGCGTAATGTAATTCTTTAAGTACAGTCTTGCCGAGTTTGATAGTGTTTAAGTCCATTGTACCAAGCTCTTTGCCGCCCGAGGCTAAAGTA
>JAYTDB010000270.1:0-1894 GCA_043736135.1 Rickettsiales bacterium | reverse complement strand
ATTGGTGATGCCGATGTGATTGCGCTGGCGCGTGATTCGGGCATGGCTTGTGTGCAGCTATTCAGCTTCCGCTCAGGGCGCAATTACGGCACGAAAAGCTACTTCCCGCAACACACGCTGGGCAGTACCGATAGCGAAATCATCTCCACTTTTATCGGACAATTTTATCAAACACAGCCAGCGCCCGCTGTTATTTTGGTGAGCCATTTGCTCGATGAAATTGCGCTGCTCGAAGAAGCATTGCGAATACACGCGAATTATAAAATTGATATTGTGATGCCGATTCGTGGCGACAAGCGTGACGTGGTGGATGAGGCGATGCGCAATGCGCGTGAGGCGCTGATGCGCCACTTGGCTGTGCATGTATCGCAGCGGCAAATCATCAAGCAATGCCGTGATTTATTTGGCTTGGATGAAGTTCCTGAGCGTATCGAAATTTATGATAACAGCCATATTAGCGGTGCACATGCGGTGGGAGCGATGGTGGTGGCGGGGCGCGAAGGCTTTATCAAAAATGCTTATCGGACGTTTAATATCCCCATAGATGGAAGCATCGTCGCGGGCGATGATTATGGCATGATGCGCGAAGTGCTCACCCGCCGTTTTAAGCGGATGCAGGAAGAACAAGAAGAAAGCAGCAAGCCTGATTTGGTGTTGGTGGATGGTGGGGCAGGGCAGCTATCGGTAGCATTACAGGTGTTTGAAGAGCTAGGGATTCAGGGCATTACGCTTGCGGGGATTTCCAAAGGACCCGACCGCAATGCGGGGCGTGAATGGTTCCATATGGACGGGCGCGAGCCGTTTCAACTACCTATCAATGACCCGCTGCTTCATTATATCCAGCGATTGCGCGATGAGGCGCATCGTTTCGCTATCGGCACACACCGCAATAAACGCAGCAAGGCGATTCATAGCTCACCGCTGGATGCGATTGATGGCATTGGCCCGACGCGCAAAAAAGCATTGCTCTCGCATTTTGGTTCGGTGAAGGATTTAAGCGGAGCGAGTCAGGATGATATCGCCAAAGTGGCAGGCATCAGCCCCGCCATGGCGAAGATGATCTACGAGCATTTTCATAGCTAGTTATTCACTACTAGACCTTGCTGTAAATGACATTTTTTGTGCTTCCGTTCCTCACGTAGCCTTAACTACGCTCCGGTACGGTTCTCAAAAATATTCATTTTCGCTTGCGGCCTAGCGTGAATGTTTACGTAATTTAGGTTCGTTTATTCTTAGTAATCGGATGGTGTTTGCATAAAAAAAACCCCGCTGGTTAGAGCGGGGTTTTTTAAGTCGTAGGAAGCAGCTAATTAAGCTGATTTCTTTTTCGCAGCAGGAGCAGCAGTTTTAGTTGCTTTGCTGATTTCTTCGATGCTTTCAGAAGCGCGGCTGCTGAATACATCAAATGCTTCAAAAGCTGACTTTACAAACATTTCAGAAATTTCGCGAAGGTTTGAAAGCGAGTTTTCAAACGCTGCTTTAGCGAATTCAGTTTGTTTTGCAATGTTGGTTTCAGGAGTACCGCTAGTGAAAATATCTTTCGATGCTTTCAATGCAGATTCCACACCTTCACGAGCGATTTCTGCTTGGCGGCGAGAGATCGTTTGTGCGCTTTCAACAATCACTTGGCTAGCTTCAGAAGCAGCTTCCATGTTGCGACGGCCAGTGTTCAAAACTTGGTTGTAATCGAAGTTGTTTTTCAACAAATCCGAAGGATTTTTCATCATGTCAGCGAATGCGTTTGCGTAGTTCATAAGATGTCCTTTGCGGTGAGTTTATAATGTGTAGTGGTTATTTTTATAACTGCATGTGCAGTATGCGGGGCACTATACGCTAGGAAAACCGCCACGTCAACCCCTTTTTGTTGCATTGCACAATAATGGGATTTTGTTGC
>JAYTDB010000269.1:0-3827 GCA_043736135.1 Rickettsiales bacterium | reverse complement strand
GCGAAACCACAGGATAACCCTGCTTCGCGCTACCCATTGCTTTTACCACATTCCCCGCAAAAGACGGATGCAAATCACCAAAAAAGCTCACGGAACGCTTCTGCTCGTCAAACGACATCAACACACGCACATCTTTGGGTTTAGAGATGCGTTCGGGTTTTACAATAGTTCCATCCTCGTCAATGGCTCTAAAATATTTGCCGTCCATTTCAAAATGCACTGGGTCCTCACGGTGCAGCACCGTGTTTGGATTTGTACCCGCCGCAATCAACACGCTGCGTGCTGGCACAGACACCATCTCGCCGCTAAAGCTGGATTTCAAATTAATCGCGCAAGCCGCACCAAATCTATCAATTTCAACGCCCACAGGTTCATATTGTTCGGCAATAAAAATACCTTCTTCAAAAGCTTTTTCCACCTCTTCATGGTTCAGGCGGTAGCTCGGCGCATCAATCAAACGCTTGCGGTAAACCAGCTTCACTCCACCCCAGCTATCAAGCAAACTCCACACATCGGGCTTCGGTTTTTTCTGCTCCAAGCGAATCGCTTTAGCGTGGGCAATGAATTCTTCTGCAACAATCGCATCTTCTTCGCTCCAACGTGCACGCACGGCAACTTGGCCTTGTTCTTTGACCAGCGCTTCATAGCGAAGTAAAAATTTTTCCACCTGAATGGGGTAGTATGCAAGTGATTCAGTCGCCGTATCAATAGCGGTAAGTCCGCCACCAATCACCACCACAGGCAGACGCAATTGCAAATTCGTGATGGAATCTTTTTTGGCAGCACCCGTCAATTGCAACGCCATCAAGAAGTCAGACGCCGTGCGCACACCACGCGCCAATCCATTCGGCATGTCAATCACCGTTGGCTTGCCCGCACCCATGCATAGCGCGATATGATCAAAGCCCATCGCAAAAGCATTTTCATAGGTCATAGATGAGCCAAAACGCACACCGCCAATCATTGAAAATTGTGCGCGACGCTCAAGTAATAAACGCAGAATTTTCAAATAATTTTTATCCCAACGCACGGTGATGCCATATTCTGCAACACCACCAAAACCAGCAAGTGTGCGCTCATCCAGCGATTCATAAATGGTAGAAATTTGTTTAATCGGCACAAAATCCACTCGTGCACCCGCAGCGTTGACGCCTGATATTTGTTCCGCTACCGGTTCGATTTTTAAGCCATCAATACCAACCACGATGTGACCATCATTCATCAGGTGATGCGCCAGCGTATAACCCGAAGGTCCAAGCCCCGCGACCAGCACTTTATAACCACTCTCAGCCTTAGGAATTGGCCGCGAAAAGTTCAGTGGATTCCAGCGCGTCAGCAATGAATAAATCTCAAAGCCATATGGTAAATCAAGCACATCTTTTAGCACATGCGTTTCGACTAACGGGATATTCACCGGCTCTTGTTTTTGATAAATACACGACTTCATGCAATCGTTACAAATGCGATGCCCCGTACCCGCACACATCGGGTTATCAACGGTTACCACCGCCAGCGCACCCAGCGGAACACCCGTTGATTTCAGCAAATTCATTTCAGAAATTTTTTCTTCAAGTGGACAACCGGCAAGCGTAATATCAAACGCATTTCTTTTAACCGTTCCATCCTTCTCTTTTAAGCCCTTTGAGCAAGAATCCTTCGCCTGATTATGGCAGAAAATACAATAATTCGCCTGATCCAGTGCGGCTTCCATCACACCTTTATCATCCGTCAATTTAAAGCCATCACGCGCGCGATAATGCGATTTATCAAAACGCAATACAGTGACACCATCGCGCAATTCTGTTTCGCTTGCGACTAAATGTTCAAGGTCGAGTTTTTTTGGCTGCTTGAACAATACACCGTTTTTATGTTTCTGCTTTCCTGCGGGCGAGAGCAGCGCCCAGCCTGCATAGCTTGCTGCCGCATCCAGCGAATCTTTATTCGCTGCCTCATCTTCCAACCACGCCATCACCTGTTTAGAAAATGCGAGTTCAGACTCAAACGGGAAATTTGGTTCTGCCATATCCGCAGCACCCACTACCTTGGCGGCGCGGCGCTGCACGAACAGACGCTTGCAGGCGTAAAGCGGCGCCAAATCATGATGTTTCTCTGCAAGTGCAGATAATTCAGCGCGAATACCAAACAACTCGCCAACAAAATCTTCCACTTGCGGCGCAAGGTCAACGAGCAATTGCGAATAGTCTTTTTCTGGGAGAGTTGTGGCATCCGCACGCGCGGCAACCAGACGATTATGCAGCTCGACATCCGCTGATACAAGTTGCTGAATGAATACCGCATCCAGCTTTACCAATCCCTCGCGGTGATATAACTCCTGAAAATTCAACCCAAAACCAAATTCGCTCATATTAAATTCCCGTACCCTCAAAACCTACAGCCAAATGCGCAGCAGGCTCAACCAATTGCCGCTCCACGTAACGTAGCAAATCTGCCACGTTCTCTTCAACTGTATTATTTTCTGTATCCACTACCAGCTCTGGATTATCAGGCACTTCAAACGGTGCACTGATACCAGTAAAATTCGGAATTTCACCCGCACGTGCTTTTTTATACAGCCCTTTTACGTCGCGCTGTTCGCATGCTTCTACCGATGCTTTCACATAAATATTGTGGAAGTAGTTCGGTGCGCACGCCCGCGCACGCTGGCGATCTTCGCGGTAAGGGGAGATGAATGATGCAATCACGATCACGCCTGATTTAGCAAATAACGCCGCCACTTCGCTAACACGGCGAATATTTTCTGTGCGGTCGACATGTTCAAATCCCAAATCACGGCACAAGCCCTTGCGCATGTTATCACCATCCAACGTAAACACCTGATAGCCCCTGTCGAATAGACGTTTCTGCAAATGTTGCGCAAGCGTTGATTTGCCAGAACCTGACAAACCCGTCAGCCATAGAATGCCACCCATATGGCCATTGACCACGGCGCGCTGCTCGGGCGTGATGCCAAAATCAACTTCAAAAATATTCTGAGATTTAACGTCGGTTTGTTTTGCAAAACGCTGATCAAAGAATCCTTCGGTGCTGATGATACCACCACCCGCCACATCATAATCTTGCAAAATAACAAAACGTCCAAGCTTTGCGTTTTCTGCAAAATCATCAACCGCAGCCACATTACGCGTGCGGAAAATTACTTCTGCCACATTGCCGCGCTCTACGCTGTTTGATTGATATTCCGCCAGCGTTTCTGCGTCCACCACATGTTCAATGGTTTTCACTTCCGCCATAAATTCCGACGTCGCAATTTTAATTTTATAGCGCTTTTCCAGCTCTAATGGTTTCTTGCCCAACCAAAATATCCGCGCACGAAATTGATTCGTGAGTAAGGGTGCGCGATCAGCATGGCTCGCGACATGACCGCGCTCAACGAATATCTGGCTCTCAAGCGTAATGCCCACAGATTGCCCCGCCACCGCTTGCAAAATAGGCTCATCAGGCGTTGGCCACGCTTCAATGCTCGCCACTTTTATTTTCGTGTTAGTCGGTGAAAATACAATCTCATCACCAACTTTAATCGTGCCGCTTTCAATGCGCCCGCTAATGATACGGCGCTCATCAAATTTATAGACATCCTGCACAGGGAAACGAAGCGGCTGACTCTCATCGGGTGCGGCTACTTCAAAGCTATCCAGCGTATCGATAACGCTTTTTCCTTTGTACCATTTAACGCGATCTGACGGCGCAATAATCAAATCACCTTCGCGCGCCGAAATAGGAATAAAACAGGTCGGCTCAACACCAAGCGTTTTTAAATATTCGCGATATTCTTTTTCAATCGCATCAAATATTTTTTGGTCATAATC
>JAYTDB010000268.1:0-2693 GCA_043736135.1 Rickettsiales bacterium | reverse complement strand
CAACAAATTGATGAAAAAGCGCTGCCGCCGAAATTATTTTCCGCCATTATTCAAAGCTTCAAAGACAAGGGGCTTACGCCTGATAAAGTGACGGATGGCAAGGATATGACGGGCGCAGGTGGTAATGCGCTTGCGGTATATAAGCTTTATCAAGCGCGGCTTACGCAGATAAACGCAGTGGATTTTGGTGATTTGATTTTGCATATGCTGACGCTTTTTACCAAATTCCCCGAAGTGCATCAGGAATTTGCGCGTAAATTTAAATATATTCTGGTTGATGAATATCAAGATACCAACGTGGCGCAATATTTGTGGCTGCGGCTGCTTGCCATGGGGCATAAAAATATTTGCTGCGTGGGCGATGATGACCAATCGATTTACTCGTGGCGCGGTGCCGAAGTCGGCAATATTTTGCGCTTTGAAAAAGATTTTCCCGATGCGACGATTGTGAAGTTGGAATGCAATTATCGTTCAACGCCGCATATTCTGGCGGCGGCTTCAGCCGTGATTTCGCACAATGAAGGCCGCTTTGGTAAAACATTGTGGACGAATGTAAAAGAGGGCGAAAAAATTAGCCTGAAATCGGTGTGGGATGAGGCGGAAGAAGCGCGTTATGTCGGCGATGAAATTGAGACCTTGCAGCGGCAAAAAACCAGCCTCGCGCATATGGCGATTTTGGTGCGTGCGGGCTTTCAAACCCGCGCATTCGAGGAACGCTTTCTGACGATGGGGATTCCGTATCGCGTGGTCGGTGGCTTGCGTTTTTATGAACGCGCGGAAATTCGTGATATGATTGCTTATATTCGCCTGATTTGCAGCCCGAATGATGATTTGGCGTTTGAGCGGATTGTCAATGTGCCGAAGCGCGGCATTGGCCAAGCGACGATGCAGCAGCTACATAGCTCATCGCGCAGTTTGAATACGTCATTGCTGAACGCGACTGTGCATTTGCTGAATAGCGGTGTGCTGAAAGGCAAGCTTGGGCAATCGCTCGCACTATTTACGCAAAATATTTCCAAATGGCGCGAGGCACTCGCCGTACTTCCCGTTGCTGATGTGGCAGAAAAAATTCTTGAAGAAAGTGGCTACCGCAACATGTGGGCGCAGGAAAAAACGCCCGAAGCGCAAGGTCGCGTGGAAAACTTGAAAGAGTTAGTGCGGGCGATTGGTGAATTTGAATCGATTGAGGCATTTTTAGAGCATGTGAGTTTGGTGGTGGAAGCAACGACGGAAACGCAAGGCAACGACATGATTAGCCTGATGACGCTGCACGCCGCAAAAGGCTTGGAATTTGACGTGGTGTTCCTTCCTGGATGGGAAGAGGGGGTATTCCCGCATCAGCGCGCGCTGGATGAATCAGGACAGAAGGGGTTGGAAGAAGAGCGCCGCCTTGCTTATGTTGGTATTACGCGGGCGAAGAAGCGGTTATTTATTACCCACGCGGCGAATCGCCGCATCTATAACCAGTGGCAATCGAGCATTCCGTCGCGGTTTATCAGTGAAATTCCAGAAGCGCATGTCGATAAGCTCAGTGGCGGTGCGTATGGCAGCGCGCAAATCACCCGCTCGCAGTGGGGTGCGGACGTTGCGGCGATTATGGCGCAACCACGCAAAGAGCTTGAATTTTCCATCGGAACGCGTATCTTCCACCAGAAATTCGGCTATGGGCGCATTACCGCGGTCAACGGCTCTCACCTTGATATACGCTTTGAAAAATCTGGCGATAAAAAGCTGCTTGCGGATTTTGTGGAGAAGGTGTGTTAAAGTGTCGTTGCGAGGAGCGTTAGCGACGCGGCAATCCAATATAAGAATGAAAGAAAAATGGATTGCTTCGCCTACGCTCGCAATGACAAGCACTATTCCTGCACGTCTTCGCCGTCAATGATATCATCTTCATCATCTTCCACCTGCGCAACGGCGTAGCTGCCTGTCAGCCATTTTCCCAAATCTACTAAACGGCAACGGTCGGAGCAGAACGGCTTAAATACTGGCTCGGTCGGCTTATTACAGATGGGGCAGCTCATGCAGCCCTCATTTCGTCATCCTGCTGATTCGCTTGGCGAATCGAGCAGGATCCAGCTCTGTTTATGCCGAACCTTTTATGGATTCTGCTCCGCCTGCGGCGAGCAGAATGACGAGCTATATCACCCACGCAAGCTGTCCATATTTTGTTTATATGCGCCATCTTTGGTGAAGACCGCAGAGCCAGCAACTAGCACATTCGCGCCCGCAGCAATCACTTGTTTTGCAGTGGTCGCGTTGATGCCACCGTCTACTTGCAGGTCGATATCGCGACCCGTTTTTGTAATCATTGCGCGGATTTGTTCGATTTTTTTCAGCTGCGAGCTGATGAATGATTGCCCACCAAAACCGGGATTCACGCTCATCACCAAAATTAAATCCACATCATCCATCACATATTCCAGCGCAGATGCAGGCTTACTCGGCACGAGCGACACGCCCGCTTTTTTACCAAGCCCTTTAATTTGCTGAATGGTGCGATTTAAATGGATGCAAGCTTCTTCATGCACAGTGATGATATCCGCACCTGCCTTCGCATAAGACTCTATCGATAGCTCTGGTTTTTCAATCATTAAATGCACATCGAACACTTTTTTTGTGTATTCGCGGATGAATGAAATCACCAGCGGCCCAATGGTCAGGTTCGGTACAAAATGCCCGTCCATCACATC
>JAYTDB010000267.1:0-2445 GCA_043736135.1 Rickettsiales bacterium | reverse complement strand
AATTGAAGTGACGTTTGATATTGATGCGAACGGTATTGTGAACGTGTCGGCAAAAGATAAAGCAACCGGCAAAGAGCAACAAATTCGTATTCAAGCATCGGGCGGTTTGTCTGATGCGGATATCGAGAAAATGGTGAAAGAAGCTGAAGCAAATGCCGAAGCCGATAAAAAACGCCGCGCCGGTGTTGAGCTGAAAAACCAAGCCGATGGTTTGCTCCATTCAGTGGATAAAAACATCAAAGAGCATGGCGAGAAAATCCCTGCTGCGGATAAAGAAACCATTGAAAAAGATGCGGCTGCTTTGCGTGAATTGCTTGCGGGTGAGGACAACTCTGCAATTGAAACAGCGTTGCAAAAACTCACTGAATCGAGCATGAAGCTCGGTGAGGCTTTGTACAAAGCCGAGCAGGAAAAAGCTCAGGGCGCTGGTGGCGATGCTGCTGCGGCTTCACAAGACACATCGGCACAAGCGCAAGACGGCGAAGTGCTGGATGCGGATTATGAAGAAGTGGACGACAAGAAGAAACAAGGCTAATGCTATAAAATAGCGCGTCTTTTGAGAGGGCAGGGGCTAACGCTCCTGCTTTCTTTTATTATTTTCTGAACTCTGGCGATTGACTCCTACCATTATGGCAAAAGATTTTTACGAGATACTCGGTACCCCGAAAACGGCAAGCGATGATGAGCTGAAAAAAGCCTATCGCAAATTGGCGATGCAATATCATCCCGATAAAAATCCAGGCGACAAAAAAGCCGAGGAAAAATTCAAAGAAATCAGCCATGCTTATGATGTGCTGTCGGATGCGCAAAAACGCGCTGCTTATGATCGCTTTGGCCATGATGCCTTTAACCAAGGAGGCATGGGCGCGGGCGGTGGCGGCGGTGGAGCAGGCGGATTTGATTTCTCTGGAAGCTTCTCTGATATCTTTGAAGATTTATTCGGCATGGGCGGTGGTGGCGGCAAACGCAGTGGCGGCCAACAAGCAGCTCGCGGTGCTGATCTTCGCTATAATTTACAAGTTACACTTGAAGAAGCCTTTGCTGGCAAACAAGAATCCATCAAAGTAGCAACTGCGGTTGCGTGTACTGGCTGCTCTGGCAGTGGTGCTGAAAAAGGTAGCAAGCCTGAAATGTGCGGCACGTGCAATGGCGCAGGCCGTGTGCGTTCTAGCCAAGGGTTCTTCACGGTGGAGCGTACTTGCCCAACCTGTAACGGTGCGGGAAAAGCAATCAAACATCCGTGCAAAATTTGTGCGGGAACGGGGCGTACACGCAAAGAAAAAAATCTCTCGGTCAATATTCCAGCGGGAGTTGAAGAAGGCACGCGTATTCGCCTGAGTAATGAGGGCGAGGTGGGCGCGCGCGGCGGTGCTGCGGGTGATTTATATATCTTCATCGCGGTGAAGCAGCATGAATTATTTATCCGCGATGGCGCTGATATTCACTGCACGATTCCTGTGAAGATGACGGCGGCAACGCTCGGCGGCAGCATTGAAGTGCCAACGATTGATGGTGGCCGTGTGAAGGTTACAATTCCTGAGGGTACGCAAAACGGGCATCAGTTCCGCTTAAAAGGCAAAGGTATGAGCGTGTTGCGTTCGGGGCATCGCGGCGATATGTATATTCATGCGCAGGTGGAAACGCCAACCAAGCTGAATAAAAAACAGCGTGACCTGCTCAAAGATTTTGAAAAAACCGAAGATGGGTCATCGCCCAATGCGGAAAAATTTCTCTCGCGCATGAAAGAATTTTGGGGTAGCAAATGAAAATCGCAATCGCTGGCTGCATGGGACGAATGGGACAAACGTTGGTGGCGGCTGTCAATGCTGACTCACGTTTTTTGTTTGCTGGTGGCTCTGAGCGCGAGACGGCAACGGTGGATTTTCCATTGGTCACCAGTGCGGCTGATTTGGTTGCGCTGGCGGATGCGGTGATTGATTTTACGTCGCCCGAAAATAGCCTTGCGATTGCAAAGGCCGCAGCCGCAAAAGGCAGCGTGCATATTATCGGCACGACGGGGTTCACGCCCGAGCAAGAAGCCGAGCTTGCGGCTTATGCGAAAACGGCGCGCATCATGAAATCGGGTAATTTTTCACTCGGCGTAAATGTTGTAGAAAAATTGGTGGAACAAGCGGCAAAATTGCTCGGTGAGAATTATGATATCGAGCTGTTTGAGATGCACCATAAACATAAAAAAGATGCACCATCTGGTACGGCGCTAATGCTGGGTGATGCGGCTGCTCGCGGCAGGGGCGTTGCACTTGCTGACAAAAAAGTGGTTGACCGCGACGGCGTGCGTAAAGCCGGTGATATTGGTTTTTCGGTGGCTCGCGGCGGCGATGTGGTGGGGATTCATACCATCACCTTTGCGGGTGTTGGCGAAGTGATTGAGATTAAACATCAAGGCTTCAGCCGCGAGATTTATGCAACCGGTGCGCTCCATGC
>JAYTDB010000266.1:0-2747 GCA_043736135.1 Rickettsiales bacterium | reverse complement strand
TCAATTTAGAGAATAGCTCATGCTTCTTGCCTGCGATAAGCTTGGTCGCTTCTTCCAGCTTTTTGCCAATTTCTACATCCATCGAGCGCATGGTTTTTTCGGCATGTTTCTTGTTTTCTTCGAGTACCTCATTGATAAGGCCTTGCGCCATTTCGCGTGATTGAGCGAGCGTATGCTCGTAATCTTGCTTAGCGCGCGCAGCTTTTTCTTTAGCCTCTTCAGCCGCACCTAAATCCGAGCTCATGGTTTGTTCGCGACGTTCCAGCGTGCCACGCAGCGGCGGCAAGATAATACGCGACAGCAGCACATACAATAATGTGAAGCAGACAAACAGCCAAAATAGCTGTGAGGCAAACCAGGTGGGATCGAGTTGCGGCATGAGAGACCTTAATTATCAAAGAATATCAGATTACTTTACAACGAAAATAAGAACCATCGCAACAACGAGCGCGAGGAGGCCCATGAAGTCCGCGAACGCCGCGCCGATGAAGGCAGGAGTCATAAGTGCTGATTTAGCAGATGGGTTGCGAGCGATACCAGCAAGCAATGCCGCGAAAATGTTACCTACACCGAGTGCAGCGCCTAAAAAGCCGAGAGCTGTCAAGCCAACGCCTACGAATTTGAGGCCTTCAGCAAGTGCGTTTGAATCTTCCATAGTCAGTAGTCCTTCTTGTTGTGGTTAATTAGTAGTTTAGTGGAGGTGCAATGCATCGTTCAGATACACGCATGTTAGAATCGTGAAAATATAGGCTTGGATAATGGCGATGGCAATCTCAAAACCCGTGAGGAAAATGAGTAGAGGAAACATCGTGCCGACGCCCACCAAACCAAAGGTGATAACCAAACCTGCAATAACTTTCATGGTCACGTGACCTGCCATCATGTTGGCTGCCAAACGAATCGACAAGCTCACAGGACGTGCGAAATACGAGAATAATTCGATTAAGAAGAGCAATGGAATCATCGCAAACGGTGTGCCCTCAGGCACGAAGAAATGGAGGAATTTGCCAAATCCATGTTTTGTAATCGCAATAATGGTGACTGCTATAAAAATAAACAATGAGAGTGCCAAGGTGACGGCAATATGGCTGGTAGTAGTGAATGAACCTGGAATCATACCGAGTAGGTTACTGAGCAACACGAACATAAACAAGGTGAAGATAAACGGGAAATATTTAAGACCTTCACGGCCCGCAACTTCGCGAATCATATTTTCAACAAAGCCATACAGCATTTCCGCTGTGCCTTGAATGCGGCTAGGAACGAGTGCTTGCCTGCGCGCAGCTGGCAACATAAGCGCGGTAATCGCAAGAATTGTAACAATCATCCATAACGATGAATTAGTGAAACTCACATTCACGCCGCCGAATTCGATGGGCAGAAGTGGTTTAATCGTGAATTGCTCAAGAGGGGTGTGGCCGCCGCCATGACTTTCGCTCATATTATTTGCCCTCACTGTTTGTTGGGCTATCGATTTCCATCGCGCTACGCATCATATTTCGCATTCCAGCAGCCATTCCAATAAATAAACACACAATCATTGCCCAAGGTAGCGAGCCCAACCAGACGTCAATCCCGTAACCGATAGAGGCTCCCACCAATACACCCGAAACGAGTTCGGCAGTAAAGCGGAAGGCCTTTGACATATCCGAGCTGTAATCAGACGGTTTGTCTTCGGCGGGCTGTTCCGGTTGTGCTTTCCTGATTTTTTGACCAAGCGCTTCAAGCGAAGGCAATTCATCACGTTCATCAGGCATAACACTCCTTTAGTTGCGGCGCAATTTAGGTATGCTATCCCATTGTGTCAAGCCATAATTGTTGCTAAAAACTTTATAATTATACAGGACTGCAAATGCTTTGCCTCTGCGCTTCCGCTGCGCATGTACTGACATGTACATTTACGCTGCGGTTCTCGTGACAAAACATTTTCGTTGCCTGTATAATCCTAAATTTTATCAGCAATCTGCTTATTTTTTCTTTTCAAGAGCCGCTAATTTTGCATCAATAAATTGGGACATTGCGTCAAACGTTTTCTCGCCTTCATACGCCTCACCCGCGATATAGAAATAAGGCGTATGAGGGATTTTTAGCTCGTCATTGGCTTCTTTTTTGATTTTCAACACAGCCACTTCGCGGTCCATGTCTTTTACGCAATCATTAAACTGCTTTTTGCTCACGCCGCCAACATTGGCAATTGTTTCCAAACTAGTGAGGAAATTTTCGTCAAATGCCCAACGTTTTTGTGATTCAAACAATACGCGAGCGAATGTGTAGTATTTTTCCGTTGATGAATCCCCCACGCAGTTTAGCAGCATTGCCCCACGCAAAGCCGGCTCATTCAGCGGGAATGGGCGTAGAACATAAGCAACTTTGCCGGTTTTGATGTATTTTAATTCTAACCCTGTCAGGATATCGTTAGAGAAATGAGCGCAATGTGGGCAAGACAGCGATGCATATTCCACGATTACAATTTTAGCATCGCGTTTTCCCATCACATAATCCGAGCGCAGTGGTGCATTGCGAATCAGTGGAGAATCAACCACACCGCCTGTATTTTTTGTGACTTTCAGTGAATCATCAGCATCATCCGTTGCTGCTTTAACTGGCGCATTTTGCGCAGCAATTTTTGCGGGTTTTACAACGTCACCTGCGGGCGCTGTGTCAGCGTAGGCGCTAGTGATAAGGGATAAAGAGGCAAGGATAGCAAGGGTAATTCGCATGGGTCGCTCCTGTTGTAAATAAAGTAG
>JAYTDB010000265.1:0-2302 GCA_043736135.1 Rickettsiales bacterium | reverse complement strand
ATTAAATACGGCTCACCGGTTTGCAAACGCATCTCGACAATTTTTTGGAAGAGTTGGCGTGCATTGACTTGCTTCAGCGGCAAATCAGTTTTTGGCGAACGCAGGTTGAATTCGGTATCATCGCGCACCGCTTCCATGAATTCATCGGTGATGTTGATGCCGTGATGCAGGTTCAGTGATTTGCGGTTGAAATCGCCCGATGGTTTACGAATTTCTAAAAACTCTTCGATTTCTGGGTGGTAAATATCAAGGTAAACCGCCGCAGATCCGCGACGCAAAGACCCTTGTGCAATCGCTAGCGTCAAAGAGTCCATTACGCGTACAAATGGAATGATGCCCGAAGTTTTGCCCGCACGACCGACATTCTCGCCAACGCCACGCACGAAACCCCAATAAGTACCGATGCCACCGCCATTAGAAGCGAGCAATACGTTTTCGTTCCATGTCGACACGATGCCATCAAGCGAATCGGATACGGTGTTGAGGAAGCATGAAATCGGAAGGCCGCGTTTAGCGCCGCCATTGGAAAGAATCGGGGTGGATGGCATAAACCATAGCTGCGAGATGTAGCCATAGAGCCGCTGTGCATGTTCAATATCATCGGCATAAGCCGCCGCAACGCGGGCAAACATTTGCTGATAACTTTCATCAACTAATAAATAGCGATCATCCAGCGTTGCCTTGCCAAAATCAGTCAGCAGTGCATCGCGCGAAAAATCGAGCGCAATATCCGCCGCTGATACCTTGGCTTTTACAACCGGTGCTTCCGCCGATTTTTGATACAGCTTTTTTTGTTCCTGATTCTCAGGGAATTGGATAACTGTTTTTGTTGGATCGTAGGTGATAAGATGACCGTTACGGTCGAAATCGTAAGCTTGTGTGAGCATATTCCCCCTAATTTCACCCGTCTTTTTTTTATAGCCGTATTTATGATTCTACATGGCTGCAAATATCTTGTCTCTGCGCTTCCGCTGCGCATGTACTTTTATGTACATTTACGCTGCGGTTCTCGCGTCAAAATATTTTCGCGGGCATGCATAATCATAAATTTCATCAGCTAGGGCTTATTAATATATCTTGTAAGACTTTTTTTGCCGCCCACTACATATGGTATGAATTCACCCCCATCTGTCTAGAAAAAAATTTGCATTTCATCATAATTTTTTTCTTGCCTTCCTTGTAATGAAGCTGGGCCGCCTTATATGGATGAAGCAGCCAATCAATTTTTTATGGAAGGTACCCGCTATGTCGAACAAACCTGTTGTTGAAGCGTTAAAATGTGTACTTGCAGATAACTATAGCTTGTATCTTAAAACCCAAAATTACCATTGGAACGTGGAAGGTCCGCAATTTCCATCGCTGCATGCATTATTCATGGCGCAATACACGGATCTTGCGATTGCGATTGATGACGCGGCGGAGCTGATTCGTGGTCACGGCGAAAAAGCCCCGGGCACGTTTGCAGCTTTTTCAAAATCCAATATCAAGCCGGGCAATGAAAATGCGACGGCAACGCAAATGGTGAAAGATCTGGCGAAAGACCAAGAAATTATTTCAAAAACATTGGAAAAAGCCCTCGCGATTGCACAAAAAGCGAATGATGAGGTGGTTGCGGATTATATGATTCAGCGCCTAACCGTTCACCGCAAAGCAGCGTGGATGCTGAAGAGCAGTGTTTAATCTCCCTCTGGCTGGCTGCAAATAGCGTTTTTCTGCGCTTCCGCTGCTCATGTATGAAAAATACACTCCGCTGCGGTTCTAGAAAATCACTATTTTCGCTCCGCCATAGCGAGATTATGGGTTGCGTGCTACTTCAGTTGTCGGAGATTTGACGACGGGCGTGCTTCTTGGGCTTGTGGTATGCGGATCAATAGGCTTCTCTTTTGGAGTATAACCGTTCGTAACCTGGGCTTGCGCATTTTTTACTGCAACCGCTTCTTCGCCCTTGCCTGCGATCATAATCGCCGCTTCTTGTAATTTAGGCAAATCGTCTGACGCCATGATACTGTCGCGTACTTGTTTTTTTAATGTGTCTATCTTCTCTTGCACGTTTAACGCCCCAACCATTTCTAAGCTTTTTGCTTTCATGCTATCTTTATCAAAGAAGAACAGTCCATATTCTTTTGCATGACTGGCAACATCATCTGCGGCTTTTTGTGCAATGGCTTCAGCGAATTCCCCTTGTGACATCTCGCTGGCCTTTTTGCCTTTATAGCTGATGTTTTCAGTTGTGCTTTGGCTGATAAATGTGGCGATAGTCTGCGCCATTTTATCAGCACCATCTTTTAATGTTTGGTCACTT
>JAYTDB010000264.1:0-1848 GCA_043736135.1 Rickettsiales bacterium | reverse complement strand
TGGAAATTATCTATGCGCCTTACGAGTAGAATTTATGACGTAACGGAAGAATTTCCAAATTCACAAAAAAATGTTTTGGCTCCTCAGATGCAGCGCAGTGCCTTGTCTATTCCTTCCAATATTGCAGAAGGCAGTGCGCGAGCAGGGAAAAAAGAATTTATTCAATTTCTCTATATAGCCAAAGCTTCATTGGCTGAACTAGAGACACAAGTGATTTTAGCCTATGCAAGAAAATATATAGTGAAGCAAGATTACTTAGAGTTATTACCATTGATGGACAGTTTAAATAAAATGTTGCGAAAACTCATTGAATCTCAAAAAACAGAGAAAATAATCCCATGACCCATGACTCACAACCCATGACTCACCTTGACCGTCTTGAAGCACAGAGCATTTTCATTTTCCGCGAGGCATTTAATGCCGTTGATAAAATAGCGATGCTGTGGTCGTTTGGCAAAGATTCCAACGTGATGATTCACTTGGCGCGTAAGGCGTTTTTTGGACAGATACCGTTTCCGCTGATTCATTGCGATACCGAAATCGAAATGGAAGAGGTTTACGCTTTTCGTGATAAATATGCAAAAGAATGGGGCGTGAATCTTATCAGCCGTATCTGCCCGCCGATTGAAGCAACCGATGCAACCTTGCCACATGCTGCGCGTGTCGCTGCTCGTAAAACACTAGGCTTAAAAGCGGCGATTGATGAGGGAGGCTATGTTGGTGTGGTGGCAGGTATCCGCCGTGATGAAGAAGCAACCCGCGCAAAGGAGCGTGTATTCTCGCCGCGTGGACAAGAAGGTGGCTGGGATGTGAAAGAACAGCCGCCTGAATTTTGGGATCAATATAAAACCGATTTTGCGCCGGGAACATCGATTCGTATTCACCCGTTGCTGCACTGGACGGAGCTGGATATTTGGGAATATATTAAACGTGAGAATATACCTATTGTGCCGCTGTATTATTCGCGTGTGTATAACGAATTCGAAGGCCGTGATTTTGGCGGCAAGCGCATGCGTTTCCGCTCGCTGGGTGAGCGTGGTATTACATGGCCAGTGGAAAGCGTTGCTGCTAATATTGATGAGATTATTGAAGAACTCCGCACGACAAAAGTGTCCGAACGTTCAGGCAGGCCGATGGGTGCGGACGAGGATGAATCTTCGTTTGAACGCCTTCGCGCTGATGGGTATATGTGACGGTAAACCTTAGCGGCAAAGCCGCCTAGGTTCCCGTCATCCTCGAAAATGCGAAGCATTTATCGGGGATCCATCTAGAAAAAAGAAAGAACTAGATACCAGCTTTTGCTGGTATGGCAATTAAATGAAAAAAATATGACAAAAACTACAATTCCCTCCTTCCGTGACAGAGATATTCTGCATTATAATGAAAATATGAAAATATGAAAATAGAGCAACAACAAAGAGCGCAAATCAAACTCGTTATCGTGGGCCATGTCGATCATGGAAAATCCACGCTGGTTGGTCGTTTGTTGCATGATACGAATTCCTTGCCCGATGGCAAGATGGATGCGATTCAAGCGTCATGCAAAAAACGCGGAATGCCGTTTGAGTGGTCATTCTTGATGGATGCATTGCAGACCGAACGCGACCAAGGCATCACGATTGATACCACGCAAATTTGGCTGCGCACGCCTACGCGGGATGCTGTGATTATTGACGCACCAGGGCATAAAGAATTTTTGAAAAACATGATTACAGGTGCATCGCAAGCCGATGCGGCGTTGTTGCTGATTGATGCTAAAGAAGGTATTCGCGAGCAAAGCAAACGTCATGGTATGTTACTGCATCTGCTAGGTATCCGCCAGATTGCGGTGCTGGTGAATAAAATGGA
>JAYTDB010000263.1:0-1956 GCA_043736135.1 Rickettsiales bacterium | reverse complement strand
AATAATCATATCTTGAAAGCCATCACCGTTTACATCGCCAGAAGCAACAGAGGTTGTCCCTGCCGAGGTTGATGCGGTATCAATACGAAAGTCTTTTTTAGTTGCCACACTGCCCGCGCCGCAAATATTTTTACTATCATTACTCGTCCAGACGATGTCATCAAACGTGCTGGTCTGCGCTGCATTCACCAAGCCACGCACATTCGTATAGTTGTTGGCTTGAGTTGATGTCCCATCATAAAAAGCATTTGCAGTGGTACTGGCATCCAGATTGCCGGTTTTTATACGCGTATCCAAGCTGCCACTACCTTGCGCGCTCATCGCACCTTGGCCGTCTTTACCGTAAGACAACAACGCCCACATGGCGTGGTCATAAGTGCTAGTATCAAAATTGCTGCTGGTAGAAAGTGCGAGATAGCCATCTAAATTTTTACCTTGTAAATCCATGCAGCGCGCTTGTGTGGTTGCGCGTTGGTCGACCATATAGACCATGCGCCGCCCGAAGCCATCCAGTGCATATTCATCGGGTAAACCTAACGTTTTGGTCGGAACACCACCTGTAACCAATGGGTTACGAAAGGCATTGCCTAAGCATGATGCGGTTGATGCTTGGCTGAGTAATAGCGATGTTGCGCTGAGTACTTTTGTTACCTGCGTAAGCGCACTTGTTGTCGCAGGAATGCCTGTGCCACTCACTAACCAACCATTTTTGATAGTGCTGTTGCTGGTCACAGTCATAGCATTGGTATAGGCGGTGCAGCTAGTGGTTGGCGAATAGTTTTCAGTAAAGTAAGTCGTGGTTGTAGAGCTGTAATCAATCGGCGGGGGGATTTCTATGCCAAAATCTGCACTATTTGTCGCTGCCGTTAAATCCGAAGGAAATGGACGGTGATAGTTTTTTGCCATGTAGCTTTTGGTGGCTTCTTCAATTTTTTGCATCCGCGTTTTGGTGATGAGAATTTTATCCGCGTCGCTGCCACCGCTCCCGCCCGGCAAGGTGGATGCCAGCACTAATCCCGCAATCGCAAGGACAATGCTCATCTGCATCATGGAAAAGCCAGCATTCTTAGCCAAGTGAGGGAATAATTTTTTCATACAATATATTATGCGCTGAGCATTCTTAAAATTGCGTTAATTATACGTCTCGTCATTCTGCTTTTTGCTTTAGCAAAAGAGCAGAATCCATCCTAATAAAGCTGAGATCCTGCTCGATTTTTTACAAAAATCAGCAGGATGACAGGGATAATTGACAAATCCCTATAATCCGCTATCACACAGCTCATGAAAGCTGAAATTGAAACCCTCGCCAAGAAAATCAAAGCCTCGCAAGCGCTGCTCGTGAGGTATCTTTGACTGGGAAAACGCCACCCGCCGCTTGGATGAGCTAAATTCCATCACTGAAGACCCTAAATTATGGGATGATGCCGCCAAAGCGCAAATTTTGCTGAAAGAGCGCGGCGCACTGGAGCAGCTGATCATCGGTTATCAAAAATTAGAACAAGAAACGCAAGATTCGCTGACCCTCGCCGAAATGGCAGAGGAGGAGGGCGATGCTGCGATGTTGAACGAGGCGGAGCTGACGCTGTTTCGTATTTCGGAAGATTTGCAGCGGATGGAGGTGGAAAGCCTGCTTTCGGGCGAGGTGGACGCCAATAATTGCTTCGTGGAAATCAATTCAGGCGCGGGCGGCACTGAGAGCCAAGATTGGGCGAGCATGTTGTTTCGCATGTATGTGCGCTGGGCGGCGAAGCGCGGCTATAAAATGGAAGTGGTTGATGAAAACGAGGGCGAGGAAGCGGGCATTAAATCCGCAACCATCAAAATAAGTGGACATAATGCCTATGGTTGGGCGAAGACGGAATCGGGCGTACATCGCTTGGTGCGTATCTCGCCATTTGATTCTAACGCCCGCCGCCACACCAGCTTTGCGGGTGTCTGGGTGTATCCCGAAATTGA
>JAYTDB010000262.1:0-2307 GCA_043736135.1 Rickettsiales bacterium | reverse complement strand
GCGGCGCGGTCGCGTTTGGAGGTTATTTTATGCTATCCTGGCGTCCATGCGCTGTTGTTTCATAGACTGGCACATCGGCTGTGGGTATGGCGTTTAAAGCTGATCGCCCGCATCATCGCCTCGCTCAGCCGCTTCCTTACTGGCATTGAAATTCACCCCGGTGCGACCATCGGAAAAAAGTTTTTTATCGACCACGGAATGGGCGTTGTAATCGGTGAAACCGCGACAATTGGCAATAATGTGACCATGTATCATGGTGTCACGCTCGGCGGAACGTCGCTTTTATCGGGTATTCGCCACCCACAAGTAGGCAATGGCGTAATTATCGGCGCAGGCGCGCAATTACTCGGCCCTATTCATGTCGGCGACAATGCGCGGATTGGCTCTAACGCTGTCGTTGTAAAAAATGTTGAGGCGAATGACACGATGGTGGGCATCCCCGCGCGCTCTACCCAAGAAAAAACCACTGCCTTTGACCCTGCAAAAGCATTTGATGCCTACGCCGCCAAAGCAGAGGATGTCGACCCGTTGCAAGCCACGTTGGAAGCCTTGCAAAAAGAGGTCGCCGAGTTGAAAAAGAGGATGTTATGACATGGAGCATAGCGACTAGCGCCATTGAGGCGCGCAGCCCCCGCGGCGCCAAAATAAAAAATAAAAATGACATTTTTTGTTTTTTATTGAGTGGGATTATATGATACTCGGCACCAAAGCACGTTACGCGGTAATGGCGCTGGTTGATTTGGCGGGGCGTCCACATGATACCGCTGTATCACTCGCAGAATTGGCCGCAAGCCAAGAAATCACTGTGCCGTATTTGGAGCAGATATTTAACAAGCTGAAGCAGCACGGGCTGGTGAAATCCGTTCGCGGGCCAGGCGGTGGTTATTTGCTGGCAAAATCCCCTGCCGAACTCAATGTCGCGGAAATTATCAAAGCCGCCGAGGAATCCACCAAGATGACCCGCTGTGAGAAAAAAGCCGAGGGCTGCATGGCGAATAAATCGCACTGCGTCACCCACCATTTATGGGAAGGGCTGGAAAACCATATTCAGGGCTATTTAGGTGGCATCAGCCTCGCTGACGTACGGGCGAGGAAGTTTTAAGTGGCTGATCACTACCAAACGTCAACACACCATCAATTTTCTTGATGTATTCATTGCCGCGATCACCCATATTCCCTAGCTGAGCATCAAACGCTTTCGTGATATCTGCCATTGCCTGTTTAACAACAACTTTGTTCGTAAGCGTTAAGTTGCAGCCTTTTTCAACGCCATATTTGTGGTTATAAGGACTGCCCAAAGCGACATGCTCTTGTTTGTCCAACCCATTTATTTTGGTTACTCCAACCAAATTTTCACGCTTATTAAATCGATAAGTATTTTGTTTGGTTATGCGCGGCGGCATTAGCTCGCCATCACGATCCTCAACGCGTTCGGTTTTGATAACAATGTCGGTAAATCCATCTTTTTTATGAATTTCGAGTGAATGTGAATCTTCGTTGCGGCTGTCAAACCTCGGGCCTTTGATATAGCTAAATGACGTGCCATCTGGCTCTTGCAGCAACACATCCACTTTCGCGTAGTCTGCTCTATCCCACCACCGATCATAAGCATCAGCTGGATTATTCATATTCAGACCCTCCATACATATTTAAAAAAGTCATATTTTATCGACTCGCACCCGTCAACACGCCATCAATTTTTGTGATATATTCATGGCCCCGCTCACCCATGCGTACCAGCTGTTCGTTGAATGATTTGGTGATGTCTTGCATCGCGCTCTTGGCCAACTTTGGCTCGATTAAGGCTACGCGCGCTTCTTCTAAATCAGGAGATTGGCGTGAAAAAGCGTTGCTTGGCTTGTAATTTTTATTGGCATAGTTTGCCGTTTGATCGCCATCGATAAGCGTGATATGCACCAGATGATTATTCCTATCAAAGCTGTAAATATGCATCTTTTCTTCACGAAATACAAAGCCGCCACTGGATTGGGCGGTTTTCTTGATTACAATATCCGTCATGCCGCTGTGTTTACGAATTTCAAGCGAATGAACCCTATCAAAGGTGTCTAAAAAACCTTCCGTTGTCCTGTAGGACAAAACCGTGCGATCTGGCTCACGCAACAACATATCCACGCGGTTCCAATCCTCCCGTTTTTCCCTACGGCTATAGCTATAAGCAAGGTTTTCCATAAATCCGCATCATAAAGTGATAGCCAATTACATGGCAGGATTATATAAGAACAGCCTTGATGAGTCAATGATTAGTTAAAATATATTAATATATGCCAATTTACCTAGATTATAATG
>JAYTDB010000261.1:0-2835 GCA_043736135.1 Rickettsiales bacterium | reverse complement strand
AAACAGCTTTTATCCTTCCCGATGTTTGCTTCTGTCGTCTGGCTGTTATGGGTCATCACCATGCAAGCAGGCGCTGACGGCTTATTGGTCATCCTCATTACCTTGCTATCGGTAAGCTTTATTATCTGGCTGAAAACGCGCTGCAAAGATGCATCGGCATTTTGTCGCGCAGGGATTTTATTGTTGCTGGCAGCAGCACTTATTAATGGCTTATTTGCCTTATCAAGAATGGAAGCGCCGAAAGCGATGCCCGCCGAGAATACGACGGCGTTTTCTGAATCCGCATTGTTGGCGCTGCGCGCAGAAGGAAAGCCTGTGTTTGTGGATGCAACGGCAGCGTGGTGTCTCACCTGTCAGGTGAATAAAAAAATAGCGATTGATACGGATGCCAGCCGCACAGCATTTGCTGATACCAACACCACCTTGATGATTGCGGATTGGACAAATCGCAACCCTGAAATCACTGATTTCCTCAAGCGTTTTGGCTATAATGGCGTACCATTATATGTCTATTATCCCGCGCAAGGCGAGCCAGTTGTGCTGCCGCAAATTTTATCAGAATCGCTTGTTATTTCCACCCTCAAAGGAGAATAGTCATGATGAAGAAAATTTTAGCCCCACTCGCTGTGTGCTGGTTAGCTGCAACACCTGCGCTGGCTGCCCCTGAAGTGGGAAAAGCTGCGCCCGATTTTACCGCCACGTCTGCTTCTGGAAAAACGGTAAAACTATCTGATTATGCGGGCAAAATTGTGGTGCTGGAATGGAATAACCCAGGCTGTCCGTTTGTCAAAAAGTTTTACGGCTCAGGCGCGATGCAAAAACAACAAGCTGCAGCCACGGCAAAAGGCATTGTCTGGCTTTCGGTTAATTCGGGTGCTGAAGGCAATCAAGGTCACATGAACGGCGAAGAAGCGCTGGCATTTGTCGCAGATAAAAAAGCGGCACCAACGGAATATCTGCTCGATTGTGATGGCACAATTGGCCATCTATATGGCGCAAAAACGACGCCGCACATGTTCGTGATTGATAACAAAGGTAAGCTTGTTTACGCGGGCGCGATTGATGACAAAGCGGGCGTGAACCCTGATGAGATCGCCACCGCGCATAACTATGTCGATGCGGCGATTGCGGCGATTATGGCGGAGAAAACGCCTGAAGTGACCACCACGCAATCGTATGGTTGTTCGGTTAAGTATTAGTGGAATTGTCATCCTGAGCGAAGCCGAGGGATATGTGCGTTTTAAGATCCCTCCGCGCGCTGCGCTTAGTCGGGATGACAAGCTAATCTTTTCTGCTCGCACCCACTGTTTGACGCGCAATGCGTAGGCGGTGGGATTTACGGGTGACAACCGATTCTTTGATGGATGCGTAGAGTTGTTTTTCGGCTTCGACCATTAGCACGCCGCCCATAAACCACCAGCAAATACGCCCAAGTTTTTCGAGTTTAGTGCCAAGCCGTTTGCTGAGCTTGAGCAAAAACGGCGGCGTGAATAACGCGTGCGACACGCGTGTGATAGTAAATTGATGCGACGATAGCAGCGAGCGTAATTGTAACACGTTAAACGGTCGCCCTGAGCCAAATGGCGTGTGCGACGAGCCAACCCACATGCTCACCCGATTGGGCACAACAGCAAGCACACGCCCGCCCGGTGTCAGCACGCGCCACACTTCTTCCATCATCGCATTCAGATTTTCAGAGTGTTCGATGGAGTGAATGAGCAGCACGCGATTGATAGAATTATTTTGTAGCGGCAGCTCGGCATCATGCGTGAGCACAACATGGTTTGGTTTATCGTGCGGCCATGCGGCAGCGCCCTGCTCTGCTGGCATACATAAAATCAGTGGCGCTGCGCTGTCGATATAGTTTCCCATATAGGGCGTGGCAAAGCCAATCACCAGCATGGCGTCGCCCGCAGCACTTGGCCATAAACGCACCAGCGCGTCACCAATTAAATCGGTCACACGCTCGCCGAGGCGGGTCGCATAAAATTGTTTGAGTTGTATAATATCTGGAGGCAACATATCTCTCGACTATAGCGCATCTTCTGCGTAAAAGAAACTATGCGTTATATCCTCATTCTATTCTTTTTAACTATCATAGCCCCCCTGCCCGTTTTGGCGGATAATCGGCAAGATGCGATTGCCTTTGCGCTGAATAAAAATTGGAGCGAGGCACAGTCCAGCGCGCAGCAAAGCGGCAATATATCACTCAAAACATTGGTGGAATGGCTATATGTGCAGGATATTGATTCTGGCGCGAGCTTTGATGAAATCAGCCAATTTATCAACCAGCACCCGAACTGGCCCGATGCCAATAAAATACTGACGCGCGCCGAACACGCGATGCGTAATACGAGCATTGCCGATGGTGATATTTTGGCGTGGTTTGAAGTGAACCCGCCTATTTCTGGCGTGGGCAAATGGACATACGCCGAGGTGTTGCGGCGCAATAAACAAAAAACCAGCAAAATTCCGAACTTGGTAAAAGAAGCATGGAAAGATGCGGACTTGAGCGAAGCGGATGAAAATAGTTTGCTCACTGAATTTGGTGATTTGCTTTCCGTAGAAGATCACCGTGCGCGCATTGACCGCTTGTTGTGGGAAGAAAAAACCACTTCCGCACGTCATTTAATTGGTCGTTTGCCTGTTGCAGAACAGGTGGCAGCGCAAGCACGCATTGCACTCATCAAGGATGAAAAAAATGCGCCGTTTTTAGTGAAACAGGTAACAGGAAAATTCGCGACAGATCCTGGATTGTTATTCGAGCGTTTGCGTTTTCGCGCACGAAAAGATGATAAGGATGGGATGCGCGAAATTTTATTGATGACGCCGAAG
>JAYTDB010000260.1:0-5814 GCA_043736135.1 Rickettsiales bacterium | reverse complement strand
CCATTTTCGTCGGCGGTCTAGCGTGAATTCTTTTCATCATTAAAATCGCACCTAAAAATTTGTCCATTATTTCCGATTCGCAGGTCTATTCGCCCGCGTGGTGTTCGCGGCATTGTTATTGTTACGATTACTGCGTCTGCTTGTCGCTTGCTCAATTGCCTGCTGGGCAGCGCTTTTATCATCAGGCATAACGGGCTTATCCGCAGGGACATCCATCGCCGAAAGCCCTATTGCTTGGCTGTTTAAATCACGCAGTGAACCACCGACATCACGAATAGCAGAGATATCTTTTTCGCTGAGCCCCATATAAGCAGATTGCGCGGTTTCTTTGCGTTCGCGGTAGCGGCCTTGTCCTGCTGCCGCATCATCAGCAGATAATTCTTGTTGCACCTTTTCGGCCTTTTTGCCGCCAGCACCCGAGCTGGAGCGACGTTTGCGTTTGCGGCGAGTACTACCTGTTGCATTAGCGTTTGCCTGCATCATCTGCTGGGCATTATCTTCTTCTTGTTGCCGTTGTGTGTCTTGCGCTTGCTGTTCTTGTCCAAGCTGTTCGATGGCTTCGGTAATATGCTTCATCAAGCGGTCAAGCGTTTGCCCGCTCATGCCTTTCCATTTGTCAGGCATTTGCGCGGCTTCGGCTGAAATTTGCTGTGTTGCCGCCGCGTTACCTGGCATTTCTTTTGCCGCCATCAGTGAAATAGCATGCGAGAATGTGCCGACTGCATCATTGGCTTCTTCAATTTTTTTATTACGTAGAATTTCTGGCTTGTTGATGGCAACCCGCGCTAGCATATTTTTGTAAATCTCAGAAATTTCTTCGACATATTGCGCAAGGCGAACCTTATCTTCAGGACGACCTGTATCAATCGCTTCATCAAACGGCTTGTCGTTGGAGAGCAGTTTTTTAAGCTTGCGCAAAATCTCGCGACCGAGCTCGACGGACTCTTCGCGTTTTGGCGTCTCCAATGTATCGACCGAGCGCAATGATTTTGCGTTAGCGTTTAATTTTGTTGTGGCTTCACGCAGCCGCTCTTCTGCGCTGCGTTCATGCACGTTTGTTCCCGCCATCTGCGCCATGCCGTTTTCCATGCTATCAAGCAAGCGCGCAAGCGGCTGATGGCTGCGTTCAAAATAGCTTTCGGGCATGGCATCAATCGCCGCCTCTAATTTCCGTGCGGCATCGCTATCTTTCGGTAATTGTGAGAGCGCGTGTTCGGCAATCATCATTGACGCGCCGCCTGCGGCATCACGTCCTTCCAGTACATCATCGTGCGACAAGCGTTCTGGGTGTGTATTGTGTGCCGCCGCCATTTGCTGCGCGTAACTATCCACCAACTTGCCCAGCATATCTGCTTTGGAAGTTTGTTCGGTTGGAGTGCCGCTGCCTAGCCACTCTTCTGCATCGCGATCACCGAGTTGCAAATTACGCAACCAACGTAAAATCGTTCGCCCTTCTTCCACGGAATTTTCCTTGGTCGGGGGGAGAAGAGAATCGACGCTTTGCATTTTTTTGGTGGTGTTGATGAGGTCGTGTGATTTGTCTGCTTGTGGGCTTGGCACACCCATTTTTTGTGCGGCTTGTTGCATCGGCTGTTGTTGCAATGCTTCTGCGCGTGCTTTGGCGGCGGCCTCATCTGCCATGGCTTTTGCCGTTTCAGCCGTTATCATTTCAGGGATAATAGGTAGGGGAGATGACAAACCTTTTTCGCTGAAAGGCGTTTTTTCAATGGGCAATAATCCCCAATTTTTATCATTCAAGCTGGCTAGGTTACGGAAGCCACCACGAATTCCGCTGAAATGTTGCGTCTTATCTTGTTCATCTAGCAAAAATTTATACATCTCAGCTGCGCCGACCGCTTCCACACTCGCCACACCTAGACTCAAATGCTTGGTAAATGGACGTTTGAACCATTGATCATTTGCGAGTGCCTCGCCAAGCGCCGTTGCAATCGCCCTGATTTTTGGGATATAGGCCTGATCACCTGGATTAAAAGCCCCATCGTCCAAGTATTGCCCAATGAGATCATTGCGTAATACTTCGAGATTGGTACGCAGGCCTCGGTATTTTGCGAAGTCTTTATGATTACGGTTTGTCAGCGCAGGAATCTTTAGTTTGTCGGCAATGATTTTGTCAAAATCAGGGTATTTTTCAGGACTAAAAAATAAATTGCTGTCGTTATCGAGAACGATTTTGGCATGCGCTGCCCATGTTGTATCTTCAGGAATAATAAATTTGCCCATGCCTGGGAAAAAATGCACATCATTTTGTGCCGCACGCATGGCTTGCTCGGCGGCAGCTTTCTGGCTTTTTGCAACGCGTTCAAAATAGGTTCGTGCTTCAATGCGGTCTTGCGGTTCGATTAAATTGGAAGTTTCACCTTCGCCGCGCGGGTCATAAATTTGGCTATAGCTTGTCGATTCCCCCGAATTACCGGGGCGACCATCATTATCGGAAAGTTCTTCTCTATCCACCATGGTAAGAACAGCTCACTTGACGATTAATTGCGTGCATTATTGCACCGTTTGTACTTCTATTTTTTTGCCTTCTTCGGCGGCGGCTGTGCCAAGCGCATAGACGCATAAATCTTCAAATGACACGTTGTTTTCCAACGCAATTTTGTGCAGCCTTTCAAAGCTATCCATCACATCTTGCGGAATCGTACCGCCGCGAATGGTCGATAACCACCATGCTTGATGTTGTAGCGGGTGACGTTGTGAATGTGGCTCACCGACATAGACATGGAACGGATATTTTGTGCCATTAAAATCGCAAGGAATGGTAAATCGTTTCATGTTGTCCTCATGTAAGCTATTGGGTACGAAGCTATTATAGCCGAGTTACACTTAAAAACGTATGAAGATTGTGTGACAGCCATATCGCAAAAAATATGGTTAAAAATCAGCCCTTTATTTTTTTAAAGGCGAAGTTGTCGGCGTAGGCTTTTTTCATATGGGCAGTAGGATTCGGTAATTCTACTTCGTAAGCGATGCCTTTCTTATTAGCATAAGCCACCGCTTCTTCTTGAGTATCAAAGGATAATTTGATTTCATTTAGTGTATCGGACATACCTGTCCAACCCATCAAATTATCAGTAAAATAGGGTTTTTCCTGCACATATTCGAGCAACCATACGTCTTTGGCTTTGCCCGATTGCATGGCGGTTTTTGTAGGGAGATAAATACGAGCGAGTGACATGATATTCGTGACTAGTTATGAGTGATGATTGGCGATTATCAAGCATTAGAGGGAATATTTCAAGGATATTTTTGCTACCATTTTTTCTTTTTACCCGCTTTGTGGTCGCTTGGTTTACCTTTGCTGCCCTTACGGTGTTCGCCGTTTGCCGAATCTTTTTTTCCGCCCCATTTTTTGGGTGGGCGGGTGTCGGGGGTAAAACTGCCTTCGGCGGGTGCAAAGAGTAGGCTTCCCGTCATCGCATTCGCTTCTTGCACGCGCACTAACATGGGGTCGCCGAGTGTGTAGCGAATTTGTGTGCGGCTGCCTTTGAAGCAGGCATGACGTTTATCATATTGGAAAAAATCATGCCCTAAATGGCGGATGGGAATAAAGCCCTGCACGCCATTATCCGATAGCGCGATGAAAAGTCCGTGTTCATTCAGCGAGCAGATTGTACCCGAAAACACATCACCAATATGGCGCGACATGAAGGCGACTTTGTAGCGGTCAGAGGCATCGCGCTCTGCCATCATCGCTTTGCGCTCCGTTTCCGAAATATGCAGTGCAATGGTAGATAATTCATGCGGTTTATAGGCGCTTTTTTCACCTGTCATTTCGGCGACCAGCGCGCGATGTACCACCAAATCGGCATAGCGACGAATCGGCGATGTGAAGTGGCAATATTTAGGGATGGCGAGGCCAAAATGCCCCGTATTTTCATTGGCGTAATAGGCTTGCATTTGCGAACGCAGTACGCTGGTGTGAATCATGAACTGCTCAGGCTTGCCTTCGGCTTTGTGCAAAATATGATTGAATTGCTTGGCTTTGACCCCACCTTTGGCCAAATTATAGCCGGATGCAAAAAGCAGGTTGCGTAAATCTTCCAGCTTTTCTTCAGATGGTGATTCATGTACGCGATAAATAGCGGGCATTTTTGCCGCAATCAAATAATCCGCCGCGCAAACGTTCGCCGCAATCATGAAGCATTCAATCAGCCTGTGGCTCTCTAGCCGCGCTTTTGGGGTGATACTTGCGACGTTCCCCGCATCATCAAAATAAATTTTATATTCAGGTAGGTTTAAATCCAGCGCCCCGCGCTCATCCCGTTCGCTAGCGAGCAATGCGTAGGCACTGAAAAGATTATCCACCCATTCGCTGCTAGTATTTTTTTGCTTGGTTGCGTGCATCTCTTCCACCTGCTCATAGGTGAGGCGCGCGCGTGAGCGCATAATACCGCGTACAAATTCGTATTTTTCTATCACGCCCGTCTTATCAATCCACATATGCACAGCGAGGCAGTAACGGTCTTCATCGGGCTTAAGTGAGCATAGCCCGTTTGACAAACGCTCTGGCAGCATGGGAATCACGCGGTCAGGAAAATAGACTGAATTTCCGCGCATTTGCGCTTCGGTGTCGAGTGCGGAATCTTCAGAAACATAATGTGCGACATCGGCGATAGCGACGATTAAATGAAATCCATCTTTATGTTTTTTGGCAAATACCGCATCATCAAAATCACGCGCATCAGAGCCATCAATTGTCACCAGCGGAATATCGCGTAAATCCACACGGTCAGGGGTGAGGGTGGGGGCATCTGCTGCCTCTGATTCAGCAATCGCCTCCTCAGGGAAGATGGTCGGCAAATCATGAATATGCGTGGCGATTAGGCTTGCGGCGCGCGGCGAGTTCAGCGCACCCAAACGCTCGGTGATTTTTGCATAAACCATGCTGATGGAAGGCGTACCCGGCGTTGTCATAGCAGCAACTAATTCACCGTTTTGCGCGCCATTTAAATCAGCAGCGGCAACCATAAAACTTTCTTTTAGCTTGCGAGAAATTGGCTCAATAATCGCGCCGCTATGCGTCATCACCAACATGCCGAGCACGGCGCGTGGTGCATCAGTTGGCAAGGTGCGAATGACGAGCGCTTGATAAAGATGTGGCTGCACCAAACGCATTTTAGCGAGCACTTTGTCGCCGATGATGTTAGCTTGTCCGCGACCTGATTCGGTCACAACAATATGTGGTGGTTTGCGCTTCGGATCCCAATTCATCGGCTCGGCGAGTAGCTCGCCATGTTCATTGGTGCCGGTGATGATGAGAACAGCGGTTTCAGCAATATGCGAGATGGGTTTTTTACTTCTATCGTCGCTGCGTCCACGCGGGCCTTTTCCGCCACGATGTGGTGAAGAGTCGGGCTTGCGTGCATCGCGAGATTTGTGCTTATGCGGCTTTTTTTTCTTAGGTTTATCTTGTAATGGCATGGGTCATTGTAACATGGCTGTGCCAGCGAAGTCGACTATATTATCGCTTGCGGCTTTGTGCAGCAGCCATCTCACGTTGCAGAGCAGCAAAATCATTGTTCGGCGCCCATTGCAGGTTGGTTAGTTCGCCTCTGCCAAACTGCTGTGCTATGCAGGCTGCGGGTATATTCTGGTCGCCTGATATGATGTCTTGTGCGAACAGCAATTCTTTGCCGCGCGGTTTACGTGCGCGCCCAATTGATTCACCCTCGATTTCTTTGCTGGCTAACGGTTTATCATCAAGTTGTCCAATCGCTCGTGGGAAAACCCAAAATGCCTACTGCAGATGAAAAACCGTTAGCCATCAAAGAAATCGAGGGTGAATCAATTTGG
>JAYTDB010000259.1:0-3193 GCA_043736135.1 Rickettsiales bacterium | reverse complement strand
ATCAACAATATCGCCGCGAATATTGGTCTCATTGTTTTTGAGCATTTCCACTTCTTTATCATCGGTTGTTTCCGAATCTGCCGTCTGGAAGGTCAAAGCTTTGGGATTGCTGAGCACAGCGACTTCCACCATTTGCACCGCAATCGATGATAAAGAAGTGGAAATGCTCAAAAACAATGAGACCAATATTCGCGGCGATATTGTTGATAGAAATGGCGTATTGGTGGCAACCAGCCTGATTACCGCATCTGCATACATAGACCCTAAAATGATCAAAGATAAAGAGGATGCTGCCCAAAAAATTTCCGTGGCACTCAAACAAGATAAAGCTGCATTGCTCAAACGCCTGAATAGCAGCAGCCGATTTGTGTGGATAAAACGCAGCATGCCACCCGCCGAGCAGCAGGTGATTAATAGCATGGGTATCCCTGGTTTATATTTTCTGCCTGATGAAAAACGCGTTTATCCGCAAGGCAATATGCTGGCGCATGTGCTGGGCTATGTGGGCGTTGACAATAAAGGGCTTGCGGGCATTGAGCGGACATTTGATGAGCGTTTGCGCGACTCTACGATGAATCATGAGCCAGTGAAATTATCGATCGATACGCGCCTGCAGGCGATGCTGCATGATGAGATGTCAGCGACCATGAATGAGTTCCATGCGATTGGTGCAATGGGCGCAATTTTGGATATTAAATCTGGTGAGTTACTGGCCATGTCATCGCTGCCTGATTTCGATCCGCAGAATGCAGCAAAGGCAACCGACGCACAAAAATTTAACCGTGCGTCGCAAGGTGCGTATGAAATGGGCTCAACTTTTAAAACTTTTACATCCGCGATGGCGCTAGATTCAGGCACGGTGACGATGAAGAGTGGCTATGACGCTTCGCACCCATTTAAAATTGCCACATTTACGATTAGCGATGCTCACTCTAAAGGACGCTGGCTAACGGTTCCTGAAATTTTTGCGTACTCATCTAATATCGGTACCGCAAAAATGGCGCTTGATTGTGGCACGAAACGCCAAAAAGCATTTATGGAAAAATTGGGAATGACCAAGCCGATTGAGATTGAACTTTCAGAAAAATCGACGCCGCTTTATCCGAAGGATTGGAAAGAAATTAATACTGTTACTATTTCATATGGTCATGGCATTTCTGTGTCGCCATTACATTTGCTACGCGGTATTGCAGCGGTGACAAATGGCGGCTTGCTGCCTACATTGACATTGATAAAAAACCAAGGGAAGCCATCTGGCGAGCGGATTATTAGCGAAGATACATCGCGCAATATTCGCCGTTTATTACGCTTGGTGGTTGAGCATGGAACGGGTTCTAAGGCTGATGTTCTGGGTTACCGCGTGGGCGGAAAAACAGGGACGGCAGAAAAAATTAATTCTGGCGGTGTTTATAATGCGGATGCAAAAATTGCTTCGTTCATTTCTGTGTTTCCAGTGGATGATCCTAAATATGCCGTGCTTGTGATGATGGATGAGCCAAAGGGCGATAAATCTACGTATGGTTTTGCAACAGGTGGCTGGATTTCTGCACCAGTGGTGGGACGCTTGATTCAACGTATGGGGCCGCTCTTGGGCATTATGCCTAAATATAATGTGGCAGAAGATGATGCTGAGAAATTTTGGACAGAGCCAGATGCTAAGCCAAAAGCTGCAATGGTGCCAGCCGTGGAGAAGCGCTATGTCCAAAGCGCTCACTGATTTAATTTTTAAAAGCGATGTGGTTGTGGGGCGGGGTGACATTGCAATTTCGTCGATTGTCATCGACTCGCGGCAGGTCACGGCGGGCGCGCTATTTGTTGCTCTCAAAGGTGAAAAAGTTGACGGCAGAAATTTTATTTCGCAGGCGGAACAATCTGGCGCGGTTGCGGTTTTGTGTGGCGTGGATGATGTCATTCCTGAAACGAAAATGAGTGTGATTCGGGCAATGGAGCCAAGGCGTTCGCTCGCGCATATCGCCGCAGAATTTTACGGCAAGCAACCTGCACATATGGTGGCGATTACGGGCACGGATGGAAAAACATCGACTGCTGATTTTTACCGCCAATTACTGCATCTGCTGGGAAAAAATTCAGCGTCGATCGGCACGCTGGGCGTATATGGCGGTGCGGGCGAAAAGCTGATTGAAGGCACGCACACCACACCTGACGCAGTCAGTTTGCACAAAATATTAGCTGAGCTTGTGCAGAAAAAAGTGACGCATGTTGCGCTTGAAGCATCGAGCCATGGCTTGCATCAATATCGGTTGCATGGGGTGAAGTTGCGTGGCGCGGCGTTCACCAATATTGCCCGCGACCATCTGGATTACCATAAAACCGAGGATGATTATTTTGCGGCAAAGGCAATGTTGTTTTCTGAGGTCTTAAACGAAGATGGGGTTGCCGTGATTAATGGCGATGATGTGCGGGCGGATGCGCTGGTGGCTATTGCCGAGCTACGCGGTTCAGGCGTTATCATCTTCGGGCGGTGGCAAGAAAAATGGCAGGGTTATACACTGCTTGAGGTTGAGAGCATTACGCCGCATGCTTTAGGTCAGCATTTACGATTATATGCGCCGAAGCGCATCTGGAACTTTATCGTTGAGATGGAGAAAAACACCTTATTTGAAATTGATGTCCCGCTGGTTGGTGCATTTCAGGTGATGAATATTCTGGCGGCGATGGGGCTTGCTATGGCCGGCGGCGTGAACGCGCAAGACATCATTGCACAGATTCCAAAGCTGCAAGGTGTGGCGGGACGGATGCAGCATGTGGCGAGGCTTAAAAATGGTGCGGCGATATATGTCGATTATGCCCATACGCCGATGGCGCTTTCGAATATCCTTACCACTATTCGCGCCCATACAGCGGGTAAGCTGCATGTGGTATTTGGCTGTGGCGGCGATAGGGACACGGGAAAACGCCCTGAAATGGGAAAAATTGCCAGCGAATTGGCGGATGTGATAACGGTAACCGATGATAATCCGCGCAGTGAAGACCCTGCTTTGATACGAAAAGCGATTTTAACGGCCTGCCCGAATGGTAAAGACGTTGCGGATAGGAAAGATGCGATTTATGCTGCGGTAGCGGCTCTGGCATCTGGCGATGTATTGGTCATCGCAGGGAAGGGGCATGAAAAAGTACAAATTGTTGCGGGCGTAGAATATCCATTTGATGATGTGATGGTGGCGCGCGCGGC
>JAYTDB010000258.1:0-9923 GCA_043736135.1 Rickettsiales bacterium | reverse complement strand
GTTTTCTAAAATCGCCACCATGGTGCGGCCAATGGCGAGACCGGAACCGTTCAGCGTATGCACCGCCACCGTCTCTTTATCTTTTTTATAACGCGCTTTCATGCGTCGTGCTTGGAACGCCCCACAATTCGAGCAGCTCGATATTTCACGGAATGTATCCGCACCCGGCATCCACACTTCCAAATCATAGGTTTTTTGCGCCGAAAAGCCCATATCACCCGTGCACAACAACATCACACGGTAATGCAGCCCGAGGCGTTTTAAAATTTCTTCCGCACAACCCGTCATCCGCTCATGCTCCGCCGCTGAATCCTCTGGTTTAACCACAGACACCAACTCTACTTTCGTGAATTGATGTTGGCGAATCATGCCGCGCGTATCTTTACCCGCAGAGCCCGCTTCCGAGCGGAAACACGGCGTATAGGCCGTCATGCGAATAGGCAGCTTCGCTTCATCGATAATCGTATCTGCCACCAAATTCGTCAGCGGCACTTCCGAGGTTGGGATTAACCATAATGAATTAGTTATATCATTATACTCATCCTCTAAATCAAAATTAGGGCCAGTTTCCCTTGTTATTTCATTAACTCTATGAGTAAGAGCATCCGTTACTGCAGGTATATTTTTTTTATCTATACCTTTTTTAGCTAAATAAAGATCTTGCTCAAATTTTGGCAATTGCCCCGTGCCATACATCGCATTGCTTTTCACCATCAGCGGCACTACATGCTCCGCATAACCAAATTCATTGGTGTGGATGTCGAGCATAAAGTTTGCCAGCGCACGTTCCATGCGCGCCAGCGCACCTTTCAGCACCACGAACCGCGCACCTGATAATTTCGCCGCACCATCAAAATCCATGAAGCGTTTGGCAACTTCCAAATCATCATGCAGCTTTGGTGTGAAAGCAAATGTCGGTTTTGTCCCCACCACGCGCACTTGTTTGTTGCCCTTCTCGTCCGTGCCAACAGGCACATCATCGGCAGGTGAATTCGGCAGCGTTTCAAGAATCGTATCTAATTCATCATGTTCGCCGAGGCTCACTTCCATATTTGCAATGGTATCATTGGTTGCTTTCGCTTCCGCCATAATCGCATCCGCATTTTCGCCCTTGCGCTTGGCTTCACCAATCGCTTTTGCAAAGCCGTTGCGTTTCGCTAGCAGCTCTTGCAATTCTGTCTGGCGCGCGCGCTTCGCCTCATCCAGCTTTAAAATTTCAGCCGATTTTGCGGGCAAGCCACGCTTTTTGAGTCCAGCGTCAAACGCATCTGGGTTTTGGCGAATCAATTTAATATCATGCATGGTCGGGTTCTCTTGGTTTTGAATTTTTGCAAAATAGGATAGTCATTTCATACAAACAATAGAGCGGAACGGAAAGCGCAATCTGGCTAAAAATGTCTGGCGGGGTAATCACCGCCGCCACCGCCACGATAAGCACAATCGCATAACGCCTACCTTTTTTGAGTTTTTCAACGGTAAGCAAGCCTGACTTTACCAACAAAGACAAAATAACTGGCAGTTGAAATGACAAGCCAAACGCCATGATGAGGTGCATGGAGAGCGTCAAATAATCTGATACTTTTGCCTCCAGCTGAATTGGCAAACCACCATCAGCACCGCCCGACTCAAAGCCTAAAAAAAACCGCCACGCCGCAGGGAAAATCAAATAATAGACAAATGCCGCGCCAATAAAAAACAATGCTGGTGCCGCAACCAAATAGGGTACCATCGCGCGGCGCTCTTTCGCGTATAAACCCGGCGCTAAAAAGAAATAAAGCTGTGACGCGATAATGGGAAAGGATGCGATAAACCCCGCAAATACCGAAAGACGCAAATAGGTAATAAACGCTTCGGTCAGGCTGGTATAAATCATCCGCCGATGTTCACCGTCAGCAAACGCATCGGCCAGCGGTTGCACTAAAAAACGATAAATCTCTGCAACAAAAAAATAGCTGATTGCGGTTGCCACAAAAAATGCAAAAAAACAAATCATCAGCCGCTTGCGCAGCTCAATGATATGCTCCATCAGCGGTTGTTTGGGTAAATCACTCATGGTTTTCTGCTGGCTTAGAAGGCGCTATTGGCGGCGCAATATGCGGATAGGATTCATACCATTTTCCGTCTTCGCCCTTAATCATTTTCACGTCAGCTTTGAGGTCATTAATATCATCGGCAATACCCGTTTCTTTTGCCAAATCATCAAACATGCCGCGCACTTCATGCATCAAACCACGCATATAACGCATCGCTTTTACCACCGCACGAATTACCACTGGCAGCTCTTTAGGGCCGATGAACACCACCGCCACCAACACTACCAAAACGATTTCAGCTAAAGATAGGTCGAACACGACTACTTATCGTCGAGTTTTTTGTTCTCGTCCTCGTCACTTTTCAAACCGTCACGCATAGCGCGTACACCCTTGCCAATATCGCCCATCACGCGTGGAATACGACCTGCACCGAACACAATCAGTACAATCACCAACACCAATAAAAGATGCGAAAAACTTAGACCCATAAATCCTCCTATGCGAGCATGCCCGCTAGTTCAATCCTAGCTTCTTTAGCATCAAAAACCACCTCTGTCAGTGGAATTTGCATGGCGCGAGTCGCCCGCTCAAGATTTTTGCCCGAAAGTGGCTGAAAACCTTTGGAAATCGCCTGCATTTCCGCCATATCACCGTTGCAATGCAAAACCACATCGCAACCTGCCGCAAGCGTCGCCTTGGTACGCTGCGTGAAATCACCCGCCATGGCTTTCATCGACAAATCATCGCTCATAAGCAACCCGTCAAAGCCAATTTCATCACGAATCATTGCGATTGCACGAGGTGATACCGTCGCTAGATTTTTATCATCAATTGCGGAGTAAAGCACATGCGCCGTCATGCCCATTGGCAAATCATTGAGCGCCTTAAACGGCACAAAATCCGTTGCTTGTAATTCTGCAAGCGACGTATCCACCACTGGCAGTTCCAAATGGCTATCAGCATTCGCCCTGCCATGCCCAGGAATATGTTTTAATACCGGCACAATGCCACCATCTAACAGCCCATTTGCCATCGCACGTGCATGTGAAATCACTGCTTCTGCCGTATTGCCGTAAGCACGGTCGCCAATAATATCATGCGCTCCCAAAACGGGAATATCTGCAAGCGGCGCGCAATTCACCGTGATGCCGAGTGCAGCGAGTTCCAATGCTATCAAACGCGCATTCAAATAGACCGCACGCTGCGAATTACCTTTTGCCTGCGTCAATTTTTGTGCGGAGGGAAAAGCCGGCCAATGTGGCGGGCGAAGACGTGCAACGCGGCCACCTTCTTGATCAATGAGTATCGGCAATCGGTAACGAGAGGTACAGGCATGAAGCTCTTCCACTAAGCTGCGAATTTGCTCTGGCGATTCGCAATTACGCGCAAATAAAATATAACCGTAAGGATTTACATCACGAAAAAAAGCTTTTTCTTCCGCCGAAAGTGAGGTGGATAAGCAACCGAATATGGCGGGAGAGATCATAAGCACACCTGTCACCCCGCACTTGTTGCGGGGTCTGGAGTTAAACAATATACAGCACGAGATCCCGCACAACGCCGTTTTCTAATTTCACTTCGCTCGAAGAAAACGGATTTGCGGGATGACAATTTCTTAAGCAGCAAGCTGCTAACGAAATATGTCACTTCACCGCCATACAAGCTTGTCCTGCAAGCTTTGCGCATAAAGATTTTGCATCTGATGTTGCCACACGCAGGCGATAAAATATCCCTTTATCACCCAAATCTGCACGATTCACCACAGGTGATAAGCTCGACAAAACAGAGAATTTCTTTTGCATTTTTGCAAAATCTGCTTTTGCTTCTGCATCGGTTTTATAGGCACCCAACTGCGCCAATTCTTTGCCTGTTGACGCAGGTTTCATATCCGCTTTCACCACCGGTTTTGCAATCACTTTTGGTTCAGATTTTGGTTCAGCGATCATTTTAATTGCAGGGGTTTGCAGCTCAACTGGTTTCGCCGTAGCAACTGGCGCAACCGCAATTTCTTTCACGTCAACTGCGGAAACCGCTTGCTTACCTAACTCTTCATTCACATTCACTACTTTTGGTTCAGCTGGCGCATCTTCAGCAAATGCATTTTCAGCTGCCCCTGCAGCGGGTGCCGCTAATTTCCCATTAATCCATGTTGCAGGCTCACCGCTATCAACATCTTTAGCCATCGGCTCTTCTGGCGTAGGCAGCACACGCTCTACTTTTGCGGGCGCAGAGCTGCCAGCAGAAAACGTATCATAAATTGTTTTATCTTTATTGGGGAATTCCATGCCACCTGGATCAGCAGGTTTTTCTTTCATAGGCGATTTATCAGCCTCAATCACCAACAATTCGCCTTCAGCAGTCGTGCTGCTTTGACCTGATTTATACGCATAAATCGCCAGTGCAACAAAGCTACCAAATGCCGTAATCAGCACCAAAGTGGGCAATGTGCGGGCTAAAATACCTTTTGTATATTCGTCTTGATCAGTCATTAGCGCATTTCCTCCAAAGGTTCAGTGCCTAGCACACGCAAGCCAGAAGCAATCACATTGCGAACGGCTTTAGCCAACACCAGTTTCGATGCTGTTTTTTCTACATCATCTTTTTGCAAAAAGCGAAGGCTTAAATCGTCATTGCCCAAATTCCAGAAGCTGTGAAACTCTGCTGCCACATCTTGCAAATAAAACGCAATGCGGTGCGGCTCAAATGCGTTCGCGGCTGATTCCACCATACGCGGGAACGATGCGAGCAACCGCACCAATGCAAGCTCTGCGGGGTGCGAGATATGTGCAAATAATGCAGCGTTTGGTTTATCTGCAAGCGCAACTGCTTCAGGCAGTTCATTCGCGCCATTACGCAAAATCGAGCAGCAACGTGCATGTGCATATTGCACATAAAATACGGGATTATCTTTTGACTGCTCCATCACTTTTGCAAAATCGAAATCGAGCGGCGCATCGTTCTTGCGAGTGAGCATGATAAAGCGGAACGCACCTGCCCCCACCTCTTCTACCACTTCGCGCACGGTGACAAATGTGCCAGCACGTTTGCTCATTTTGGCAGGTTCGCCGTTACGCAAAAATTTCACCAGCTGACATAGCTTTACATCAATCCCGACCTTATCATCCGACAAGGCTTTTACGGCTGCTTTAATGCGCTTTACATAGCCGCCATGATCGGCGCCGAACACGTCAATCAACTGGTCAAATCCGCGCTGACATTTATCATAATGATAGGCAATATCAGGTGCAAAATACGTCCAAGAACCATCCGATTTCTTAATCGCCCGATCGACATCATCGCCAAACAAAGTCGCCTTGAAAAGTGTTTGCGGGCGCGGCTCCCAGTCGTCTGGCGTCTTACCTTTTGGCGCTTCCAAAATGCCTGTATAAATCAGGCCTTTTTTATCCAGCGTAGCAATTGCTTCTTCTACTTTTCCTGCGGCGGTAATCGCCCGCTCGGACACAAACACATCATGTTTAATATTCAAAATAGCGAGATCATCTTTAATCATCGCCATCACCGCTTCAAGCGTAAAATCACGCACAGTTGGCAGCCATTCTTCACGCGGTTTATCCATCAAGCTATCGCCAAATATCGCCGCAATGCCACGTCCTACAGGCTGCAAATAATCACCTGGATACAAGCCAGCAGGAATATCGCCAATGGCTTCACCATTCGCCTCGCGGTAGCGCAAATAAGCGGATTCGGCAAGTTTATCCACCTGCCCACCCGCATCATTCACATAATATTCGCGGGTCACAGTATAACCCGCTTTTTGCATCAACGTCGCCAGCGCATCACCAAATACCGCGCCACGACCATGCCCCACATGCATTGGCCCCGTCGGATTTGCCGACACATATTCCACGTTCACTTTTTTACCCGCACCCATTTTTGATGCACCGTAACCATCGCCGGCTGCAATCATATCGGCAACGGTCTGTTGCCATACGCTATCAGCTAAAGTGATGTTGATAAAACCCGGCCCCGCAATTTCGGCTTTTGCCACCTGCGGCAAAGCTTGAATCAGCGGCAATAAAGCCTCCGCAATATCACGCGGTTTTTGCTTGGTTTGCGCGGCAAGCACCATCGCCGCGTTGGTTGCAATATCTCCATGTCCCGCTTCTTTCGGCGGCACATCGTCAATTTTATCGACATTCGTCCCCGCATATTGGGCAAGAGCGAGGGATTTAATGGCTTCATTTATGGATGCGTATATGTTCATAGGGGCTGATTTCTAGATAGTATCATCATGCGTTTCTGAATAGCTGCAAACAGCGGAATTACTACGCTTCCGTTGCTCGTGTACGGTAATGTACACTGCGCTACGGTTCTTGTAACCCACTGTTTTCGCTTTATTCATAAATTTCATGACGACACTATCTAACGAAAATCAGGTGAAATGCAACAGTAAAACACAAGTTGTCATGCCAGCGACCTGTCTCGCCGAAGCTCCGCAGGAGCGTAGGGGGAAGGCTGGCATTCAGTATATCTCGTCATTCTGCTCGTTGTGAAGCAACGGAGCAGAATCCAATTTTCTTCAACATTGTGGATCCTGCTCGATTGCTATGCAATCAGCAGGATGACGAAAACCTACAACGCGCTATTCTTCAGGCGTTTGCGCTTAGGTGAGGCGGGGATATTCAGTGCTTCGCGGTATTTTGCCACCGTGCGGCGGGCGACCGTGATGTTGCGGTCTTTGAGCAGGGCAACGATTTCATCATCCGATAAAATATGCGACGCGGTTTCTTTATCGACAAATTCGCCGATGTAGTTTTTTACCGCCATGCTCGACACATCGTCCCCGCCACCTTCCGAACGTTGCAGGGCGGAGGTGAAAAAATATTTCAGCTCGAACGTGCCGCGTGGGCAGTGCAGATATTTCCCGCTTGTCACGCGGCTGATAGTGCTTTCATGATAATCCGTCGCGGCGGCAATATCTTTTAAAATCATCGGCTTTAAATAACGCACGCCCAAACGGAAAAACGCATCTTGCTGCTTCACCAATTCGCTGGACACTTTCAGCATGGTATCCGCCCGCTGTTCCAAAGCGCGTACTAGCCAATTCGCCGTCATCAACTGCTCGGTCAGGTATTTTTTATCCTGCACATTGCGGGTTTCCTGCGTCACTTTATTATAATAGCGTTTATTCACCATCACCCGCGGAAAGTTGTGCATGTTCAGCTCCACATGCCAATTACCATCAGGTAGGCGCTTTACAAACACATCCGGCTCCATATGTTGCGACACTTCAAAACTAAAGCGCAATCCTGGTTTCGGGTTGAGCGTTTTAATTTCACCAACCATCTCTTTTAAATCATCGCCGTCGACATTGCATTTTTTCTTCAGCTCATCAAAACGCCCCTCACCGAGCAAATTCAAATGCGCGAGCAAACATTCCATCGCGGGATCAAACCGGTCTTTTTCGCGCAGTTGAATCGCCAAACATTCGCTTAAATTCCGCGCCGCAATGCCGCTTGGGTCAAAGGTTTGCAGATGCGACAACACCTGTTCAATCTCCACAACATCCACGCCAAGCTGCTCAGAAAGCGTGGTGAAATCGCTGGTGATATAGCCCGCCTCGTCAATCAAATCGATAAGATGCGCGCCAATCATTTTCTCAGGTGCGCCAAGTGTGCCCAAGCTTAATTGATTCAGCAAATGGTCGCGCAATGACATGTCTTGTGAAGCATTATCCTCAACATCGCGCGTGTCTTCATCACCATCAGGCGTGGCTGAGCGCGTGCGCAATCCGTCATCATTGCGAATATAGTCCGTTTCGGTGTCGCCCGTTTGGTCAAATGAACCCGAATCAAATGATTGATCCTCGCCAAAATCTGCCTCACGCGGATCATCCGATTCCGCTTGCGGAGTATCATTTTCTGCTGGCGTATCAGTTTCTGCTTCGCCTTCTTGCAATAGGGGGTTTTTCTCCAATTCGCCCTCAACAAATTCGCGCAGCTCAAGCGAATTATACTGCAACAGCTTAATCGACTGCTGTAATGCTTGCGTCATTACCAGCGATTGGCCTTGCCTGAGTTCTAAACGAGGAGCGGACATAGAGAGATGACCTGATAACCAGATGACATGATGAGCAAAAAACAATGATATTATCCAGTCATCTGGTCATCCAGTCAACTGGTCATCTCACTAAAGACTAAATCTCTCACCAAGATACACGCGGCGAACATTAATATCATTGACGATATCCGAAGGTGAGCCTTCCATAAGCACGCTGCCATCATGCATAATATACGCACGGTCGATAATGTCGAGCGTCTCACGCACGTTGTGATCGGTAATCAACACGCCGATGCCTCTATCCTTTAAATGCTTCACCAGTTTACGCACCTCATCCACCGCAATCGGGTCGATACCCGCCAGCGGTTCATCCAGCAAAATAAATGAGGGTTTAGACGCAAGTGCGCGCGCAATTTCAACACGACGACGTTCGCCACCCGAAAGCGTAATACCCTGCGCGAGGCGCAAATGGGTAATCGAAAATTCCGCCAATAATTCATCCAACATCCGCTGGCGTTCATTGCCGTCCGATTCGTGCATTTCCAGCACAGCCAAAATATTTTGCTCCACCGTTAGCCCACGAAAAATCGAGGCTTCTTGCGGCAAATAGCCAATACCCAAGCGCGAACGACGATACATCGGCAGGCGTGTAATATCTTCACCATCGAGCATGATTTGCCCAACATCGGGCTTAACCAATCCGCTAATCATGTAAAAGCTGGTGGTTTTACCCGCGCCATTCGGACCTAATAATCCCACTGCCTCGCCACGCCGCAAATGCAAACTCACATCGCGCACAACGGGACGCCCGCCATAACGCTTAGCAATATGCGATACTTCCAACCCGCCGGTTGCTGCCACCAAATTAATGCTGTTTTTTTTGTTTGGCATTATGGTTTTTTGCCTTCTGGTTTTTTATCATCTGGCACGAACAAAGCGCGAACACGTTGCTTGCCTTTAGATGCACCTTGTTCGGCAACAGCACCGCCACTAATCACGCTGCGACCGCTAGCAAAATTATAGGTGAGGACATTACCCTTCAGCACATTTTTTCCACGCGTCAACGTCACGTTTTCTTGCAAGTGAATTTCTTGATGTTCCACATCATAATCACCACGCGTACCGCTGGCGGTTTCTTCTGGCGTTGCAAGGAATACATTGCCATCCACATCAATTTTTTTGATCGATTGTTGCTGTGCAGGGTCAGCAGCCGCCGGCGCTTTTCCCTCACCTTTTTTCGCGTAATACACGACCATTTTATCGGACTTCAGGCGCACTTCACCTTGAATCGCAACCACATTGCCGACAAACGTCGCCATGCTATCATTTTGCATTACTTCCAGCGAATCCGAAGTGATTTCAATCGGCTGCTTTCCATCAAAACTTTTAACCGCGGGCGATTGCGCCAGCGCAAGTGAAGGAAGGCATAAAAATGCTAAAACAAAATACTTCATATTACTTACGATACAGGATTACTCTTACAGAACCGTTAAACCTTATCACTTTACCCCGCTCTGTCACCTGAAATTTATCGGCAGCGAGCGTGCCGAGCGGGCCTTGCCCTTGCACAGGCTGAGCGCCAGACGCCGTGCCTGCCTGCATATCAATGAATGCTTCTTGGGTGCGGAATTCATAGCCACCATCATAAAACATATCGACATTTTTGGTAAGCGTCAGTTTTTTATCTTTAACTTTGATGATGCCCGCCCCAGAATGAAGCGCCAGCCATTTACCATCTTTCGTTCCCAAATCCGCTTGAATATTCGATAATTCGACCGTATCCGCATCTATCTGTGTCGCTTTATCGGCGATGATAGAATAAGGCATATTATCTTTATCCAACCCCTGATAATGCGGATTCATCATCAC
>JAYTDB010000257.1:0-4320 GCA_043736135.1 Rickettsiales bacterium | reverse complement strand
ATAAAATAATCGCGCCCCGTTGCTTTACAGCTTTCAATGATTTGTGCAGGCAACAGGCCGCTCCCTGCGATAATGCCCAATTTTCGTATGGGTTCAGCCTGCGACATTGGGGGTGTTGCTTGTTAATTTAGGCACGCAAAGCGAGCGCGAACCTTTGGCATCAATGAAGCTGAGCATGTCGATAACTTGCGCGTGAGAGCCATATTCCGCGCGTACATGCGGCAGGCGTTCACCGAGCGTGTCATGATTTTCTTCAAACAACATTTTATACGCACCGCGCAGCGCGTGAATGGCATCGCGGTCAAACCCGCGGCGTTTTAGGCCAACCAAATTAAGCCCTGCTAAATTGGCGCGTTCACCCATCACCGAGCCAAACGGAATGACATCATGCTCAACACCCGACATGCCACCAATCATCGCGTGATCGCCAATGCGAACGAATTGATGCACTGCCGAAAGCCCGCCAATAATCACATGGTTTCCCACTTGCACATGTCCTGCAAGCGTTGCGTTATTCGCTAAAATGACAGAGTCGCCAACGATGCAATCATGCGCGATATGGCTGCTCACCATGAATAGGCAATTGCTGCCGACGCGAGTCATCAGACCACCGCCCGCCGTGCCAGGGTTCATCGTTACATGCTCACGAATGACGTTGTTATCGCCAATTACTAATTCTGAGGGCTCGCCTTTAAATTTCAAATCTTGCGGCGCATGGCCAAGCGAAGCAAAGGGGAAAATGCTATTGTTTTTGCCGATGGTGGTTTTGCCGCTGATGGCTACATGCGACATCAGGCGTGTGCCTTCACCAATTGTTACCTCGCCATCAATGACGCAATATGCACCAATCTCAACGGATTCATGTACGCGTGCTTGCGGGGAGATAATAGCGGTCGGATGAATGGTCATGTTTGCTTTCTAATCGACAATCATTGCGCTGATGGTAGCTTCGGCGACTTTTACGCCTTCAACGGTTGCCACGCAGGTGAATTTCCATACATTGCGGCGTTGTTGTAATTTATCGACACGGATATGTAACGTATCGCCCGGTACAACGGGTTTGCGGAATTTTGCTTCGTCAATTGACATAAAATAAACAAGTTTTCCTTCCGCTTCTTTGCCGAGCGTATTCACCACCAGCACCGCTGACGTTTGCGCCATCGCTTCAATAATCAGCACACCTGGCATTACGGGTTTTGTCGGGAAATGCCCGATAAAGTGCGGTTCGCCAATAGTCACGTTTTTTAGCCCGATAGCAAATTCACCGAGTTTCATATCAATGATGCGATCAATCAGCAAAAAGGGATAGCGATGCGGAATCATCTCCATAATGCGTTCAACAGAAATGACAGGGGTGGTTTTCTCGGTCGTCATGGTCTTATTTTTCCTCTTTCAAGGGTGATGATTTAATGAGTTTTGATATTGCGACGGTTTGTCGGTGCCAATCTCTAACGGCAATCGCTGGGTAGCCGCCATAAGCTGCGCCTGCTGGAATATCACCGATAATACCCGATTGAGCCGCCACACGTGCGCCGCTACCAATATGCAGATGGCCTGAAACGCCAACCTGTCCACCGAACATTGCACCGTCGCCTATCGAAACGCTACCAGCAATACCACATTGGGCCACAATGACGCAATGATTACCGATAGTGACGTTATGGGCAATTTGCACCAGATTATCAATTTTTGTGCCCATGCCGATGATGGTATCAGGGCCAGCACCACGATCAATGCAGGTTCCAGAGCCAATTTCCACATGGTCATGAATGACAACGCGACCAAGTTGCGGCACTTTTATGAGCCCTTTTGGCGTAGGAGCAAAGCCAAAGCCATCCTGCCCGATATGGATGCCGCGATGCAAGATGCAATGTTTGCCGATGATGGCGTGGGAGATGGAGCATAATGCGCCGATGCGCGTGTGTGCATCAATCATCACACCCGAATAGATGGTTGTATTGCTGCCGATGCTGACATGCTCGCCAATTTCGGCGCCCGATTCAATCACAACGCCAGCCGCGATAGTCGCTGTTTTAGGAATTGCCACATCAGCGGCGATAATTGCACTGGGATGAATAGAAGGCGCAGCTGTTTTTTCAGGATGTAATTTGGCGGAAATTACAGCAAAGCTGGCATAGGGTTGGTCAGTGATTAGCAGAGCCATACCTTTAGGCGCTAAATGCGTAAATTTAGGGCGTACAAAGCACGCTCCAGCAAGGCTCTTTACAAAATGATCGCTATATTTAACGTTATCAAGGAATGATAAATCACCCGCTGTCGCGCTATCGAGTGGCGAGGTAGCCTTAATGAAGCGGCTGCCAACATCTTCAGAAGAGAGTGTAGCACCCGTTATTTGGGCAATCTCAGCTAATGACAAGGGCGGGGATGTCTCAAAAAAACGTTTGTCAACCATACAGCACCCTTAAAAAACAATCCCCCTCCTGCACGCAGGAAGGGGATTTTGTAACGTCAATATTATTTCTTTTCTACAGCTTTTGCTTCATCAAATTTCACCGTTACTGTCGGCAATTTTTTGTTCAAACGTTCCAGCACTTCTTTTGACACATCCATGCTTGGATCAGCATATAAAATTTGTGATGTTGGCACCGCCAAAGTGAAGCCTTTTTCTTTTGCAAGGTCAGCAATTACTTCGTTTACTGATTTTTGAATATCGTTTAGCGCATGTTCAAAACCACTATCCAGAAGGGCTTTTTTAGCTTGCACTTCTTTTTGCACTTCTGATGCCTTTTTGCGGAATTCAAGCGCTTTTTTCTCAAATGCTTCTTTTGCTAACACTGTTTTTTGTTTTGCTAATTCTTGGTCTTCTTTTTGAAGTGATTCCTCTTTTTTAGTGATTTCCGCTTGGAATGCTTTTTGTTTGGTTTCCAGCTGTTCACGAACAGATTTAGCAGCAGTTGAGTCGCTCATAATTTGTTGAATGTTGATGGCTGCGATTTTAATAGGCTTTGCATCTTCCGCAAGAGCAGCAGTTGAAAATTGAAGGCAGCTTGCTGCAAGCAAAGCAAATAATAGATTTGATTTCATATAACGTTATCCTTTGAAAAATTAAAAACGGGTACCAAAGCTGAACCGGATATTTTCTGTCTGGTCAGCATCTTCTTTAATGAGTGCTTGTGCAATGTCAATACGAATCGGACCAAATGGTGATGTCCATAGCAGACCAAAACCCGCCGAAACACGCGGCGTGTTTTTATCAAAAATGCCCGCACCTGTCGCATCCACATTCCATAGCGACCCGACATCGGTAAATACCGCGCCGCTCACGCCCAAATCTTCTGGCAAGCCAAGCGGGAAGCGCATCTCTGCATTTGCAGTGTAATAAGCATTGCCGCCAAGTGAGTCATCCGTCGCCGTATCGCGCGGGCCAACACCTGCGTTGCGGAAACCGCGCAAGTCATCCCCACCGAGGAAGAAGCGATCATTGATGCGTACATCGTCACCATTCAGCCCCATGATGTGTCCAGCAGAGCCGAGGGTGCTAAGAATAACGGTTTTAGTGATTGGGTAGTAGTAGCTACCCTTCAATTCATGTTTCAAAAACTTCGCATCACCGCCCAGCCCCGCAAACTCTTGGTTAGCAGAGAGGAAGTAGCCCTTGGAAGGCGACAATGTGCTATCGCGCTTATCATAAGACAAGGTATGGCCAATTGACGAGGTGATGGTGTTGCCCGCTTGGTCGAGAATGAAGCGCTAAGCACCAGGCTGCACATCGGAAATATCATTTTGGCGGAAGCTATACACGATAGAATGTTTCAGCTCTTCTTTGATGGTGTAGCCCATGCGTAAATTGATGCCTGACGTATCAATATTATACGAGCTCTCACGAATAAAATCGAGGCGAGTGCGATATAAATCAAATCCCGCAGCCAATTCGCGGTTGAGGAAGTAAGGCTCGGTAAAGCCCAGCTCAATTTGTTTGCGGCGCGATGCTAAGGTGAGGCGGGTTTTGAGTTCTTGGCCGTTACCTAACAAGTTGTGTTCTTTAATGCCGAAATCACCGAGCACACCGTCAGTCGTTGAATAACCTGCGCCCACGTTTACTTCGCCAGTTGATTTTTCCTGAACGTCAACATTCATAACGGTTTTATCGGCAGCGCTACCCGGCTCGTTTTTAATATCAACTTTTTCAAAGTAGTTGAGATTGTTCAGACGTTGCTCTGTGCGTTCTAATTTCGCGCTGTTATACGGGTCACCTTCAGATAGGCGGAATTCGCGGCGAATTACTTCGTCTTTTGTGCGAACGTTGCCGGTAATATTGATACGTTCCACATAAACGCGTGGACCCGGCTTAATAACGTA
>JAYTDB010000256.1:0-4347 GCA_043736135.1 Rickettsiales bacterium | reverse complement strand
TCTGGCGCGGTTGCTGGTTTGGTTGCTATTACCCCTGCTTCTGGTTTTGTTGATCTCGGTGGAGCAATCATCATTGGTGCATTTGCAGGTGGTTTGTGCTTCTACGCATGTGGTCTCAAATTCCGCTTTGGCTTTGATGATTCGCTCGATGTGTTCGGTGTTCACTGTGTCGGTGGTATCATCGGCGCTTTGCTCACGGGCTATCTTGCGATTGAAGCTATCGGGGGCGTTGCTGGCAGCACCACGCAATTGCTCGCGCAATGTGAAGGTGTCCTCGTGACAGTTGTGTATTGTGGTATCGTATCTTACATCATCCTCAAAGTGATTGATGTGGTAATTGGTCTGCGTCCAACCGAAGCGGCTGAGCATGAAGGTCTTGATCTGCTCATCCACGGCGAGAAGCTTCACTAATTCTCTACTGGAATGGTCAACTTGCTTGCCATTTTTAAACTTCCGCTCCGCACGTACTGAAGTACGCTTGCGGGGCGGTTTTATAAATGCCTTCGCATTTGACTTATTCCAGCGAGATTACAAACTTAAAAAAAAACCGCTTCAGAAAACTGAGGCGGTTTTTTTGTTTGCTTATTACTAGATTGTACTTACCCCTGACGACCTAACAACCTCAACCGCAATGCATTCAGCTTGATAAAGCCTGCGGCGTCTTTTTGGTCATACGCGCCCGCGTCATCTTCAAACGTCACATGCTTCTCAGAATAGAGCGATTTGGCGGACTTACGACCATCAACGGTGACCGAGCCTTTGAATAATTTCAGGCGCACTGCGCCTTCCACATTATCTTGCGACGCGTCGATGAGGGCTTGCAACATCTTGCGCTCAGGGCTCCACCAGAAGCCATTATAAATCAGCTCGGCATAGCGTGGCATCATATCGTCTTTAAGGTGCATCGCGCCGCGATCCAGCGTGATGGATTCAATCCCGCGATGGGCAGCAAGCAAAATCGTGCCACCTGGGGTTTCATAAATCCCGCGTGATTTCATGCCGACAAAACGGTTTTCAACTAAATCCAATCGGCCAATACCATGCTTGCCGCCGAGTTCATTTAACTTCGTGAGCAACATGGCTGGCGATAATTTTTCGCCGTTAATGGCCACCGCATCACCTTTTTTGAATTCCACTTCGATGAATTCTGGCGTATTCGGCGCGAGTTCTGGCGATACCGAACGCGTAAACATATCCTCATGCGGTGCAACCCATGGGTCTTCCAGCACTTTTCCTTCATAAGAAATATGCAGCAAATTCGCATCCGTCGAATAAGGGGCTTCTCCGCGCTTATCTTTTGCGATAGGGATTTGGTGTTTTTCAGCATATTCAAGCAGCTTGGTGCGGCTGGTTAAATCCCACTCGCGCCACGGCGCAATGACTTTGATATCAGGATTCAAACCATAATAGCCCAGCTCAAAACGCACTTGGTCATTTCCTTTGCCGGTTGCGCCATGCGCGACCGCGTCGGCACCCGTCAGCTTGGCAATTTCAATTTGGCGTTTGGCGATGAGCGGGCGGGCAATCGACGTACCGAGTAAATAAACACCTTCATACAGCGCATTGGCGCGGAACATCGGGAATACATAATCGCGGACGAATTCTTCGCGCAAATCTTCGATAAAAATCTCTTTCGCGCCCATCATCTGCGCTTTGGCGCGTGCGGGTTCAATCTCTTCGCCTTGGCCTAAATCGGCGGTGAAGGTCACGACTTCGCAGCCGTAAGTATCTTGCAACCAACGCAGAATAATCGAGGTATCCAATCCGCCAGAATAAGCGAGTACAACTTTTTTAATGGTATTTTTCATGGTGTAATCCTAAAAAAGCTTATAGCGACAATAAAAAAGACCGCCAATAGCGGTCTTTTTTTATAACTATATCAAACAATTAGCCTTGACGCGCTTTAAAGCGTGGGTTCTTTTTGTTAATAACATATACGCGGCCTTTACGGCGCACTACGCGACAATCTTTGTCACGCTTTTTTGCGGATTTTAATGAGCTAAGAACTTTCATGGCGATACCTAATAATCTGTTGAGGTGGGTAATTAGCCTGCCCGCGCCCCTCTTGTCAACCCTAATTCTAACTTTTTTAACGTTTTTATGCTATATTTTGGGCTTATCAAAAGGAATCTTATGGTTGGCAGCATGGTTCGTTCAAAAAACTACGAAAAAATAACACTCGCTGAGGTGTGTAGAGAGTCGGAAAACATACGCCGAGTGCGCTTTACTGGCCCTCCCGTGGATATCGCGGCGCTAGATGAGAAGTTCAGGCCATACGGTCGTCCTATCCGCATGGAAGCGACGGGCCAAAAGGGCAGATGGGGAAGTGTTCAAAAGGCGTTGTTGGATGTGCCTATTTATGCCGTCGAGGGGTTGCTAAAGAATGATGAGGCTTTTCGCGATAAATTCGCAGATGCATTTAAAAGTAAGCTACAGGGGCAGGGAAGCAAAAAAACTCCACCTTCAGAAGATCCTTACGCAACACCTCCCAGCGCGCTAGAAGGCGTTAGCGAGGGGGTGAAAATTAAAGCCGTATGTTATTTGGGTGGGCATTATAGCAAACCAGATTCCATTGCTTTTTATGCGCCACATCGAGAGATTAAACGCATTAAAAAGACTGTTTATCCTTATATTGCTGATTTTAGAGAACAGCTAGCACCACGACGTTTCGGTATTCCAATGGGAGAGGCGATTTTTGTCACGGATATAGAGGGTATACAAAAAACACTGGAACAAAACCCCGAATTTGCAAAGAAATATGGTGAAAAAATTGAGGCGGCGATAGCAGCCTATAGTCCAGATAAATCCTTAAACGTATCGACGCCTAGTCATGATAATGGGCTCAACGAATCAGGGATTTCAATGATGGTTAATTTAACTAATGACTTTAACCAAATACCGGGCAAAAAAAATGTGCGTTTAGATGTAACAGATGTAATAACACATGAAAAACTGCTCGCGTTTTTGGGCGATATGAGTGAGGGGCTGCAATTGACCATCCATCCAGCGGCGAAAGGTGGAGTATATAAAATCACCTCATTGCATGCGGTGACACCAGAAGTGAACGATGCGTTGAACGCCCTATTACCTGAGGGCATGAAACAGCCCGCAGGTAATTTCTCAGGCGATAGTTTGCGAGTGATTTGTGAGTCGTTGGTAAAATGTGAGCCATTTACGGCTGTTTATAAGGCAGGTCAGGGCGTCAGGCTTCATGCTCCTAACCGAAGCTAATATCCTCAAAGGTGCGCGCCTCGCCGTGTTTTGTTTTATCCCAGAAATAGGGTTTTACAAAAAATTGATAGAGCGAGATATAGCTTGCGATGGAATGTAGCAGCAAATAAAACGGGTAGGTGAGGGCGCACAGCGATAGCGCAAAGCATTTGCTTGGGTAACTGCGTGCGCTATGGGTTGCGATGGCGATATGCACCAAAAAATTGAGCACGAGATTCACGCTGGCGAGAATAAATAGCCACTCCGGTATAAACGTAGCAGGGCTTAGCAACCAGACGAGTGCGACCAACCACATAATCGGCGCGGTGAGGTAAGAAAAACTCGCCATCGCAACGAAGCATTGAAAGCCGATAAAGCCGTGGAGTTTGCAGCTTTTAAAAAGCGCGGCGGGGGAGCGCATATGCACCACCCATGTTTGCATATAGCCTTTTACCCAGCGAGAACGTTGTTTTAACCACGCATACAGCGTGTTTGGCGCTTCTTCAAGCGTGTCGGAGTCAAGCATCCATGTTCGGTAGCCCTGCACGGCAAGCCTAGCACCCAAATCAGCATCTTCCGTCACGTTATACGGATCCCACTCGCCAAGTGCGCGGAGTTTTTCTAGCGCAATATGGTTGCTGGTGCCGCCCAGCAAGATGGGCATTTTGAAGAACGACATGCCGTGTAGCATTACATTAAATAGCATCGCATATTCGAGTGAGAAGCACCGTGTCAGCCAGTTATCATGGGTGTTGTAATAGTTGAGGCGCGCTTGTAGGCAGATAACATCGTCAGGCGAATTACGGAACATATAGACCGCTTTCTTGAGCTGGTCGTGGTCGGGTTTATCATCGGCATCATAGACGGTGACAAACTCGCCTTTGGCAAAACGTAGCGCATAATTACAGGCTTTTGGTTTGGTGCGTGGGGCGCTTTTTGGCACAATCACCATATCAAATTGATAGCCAGGTTTGAGTGCTTTTGCTGCTTCGATAGTCGCCGTATCGTCTTCTTCCAGTACCAATTTAATATCCAGTTTTGAGGCGGGATAGTTCATGTTATGCATGGCTTGCAGAAGCCCTGCCATGCTTTCTGTTTCTTGGAACATCGGCACGAGAACGGTATAAACGGGCAGGT
>JAYTDB010000255.1:0-4829 GCA_043736135.1 Rickettsiales bacterium | reverse complement strand
CTGGCTGCAATTAAAAATGGTGCACGCCAAATTGAATGTACCATCAACGGTATCGGCGAGCGTGCGGGCAATACTGCGCTTGAAGAAGTAGTAATGGCGATTAAAACCCGTCAAGACATGTATCCGTTCCGCTGCGATATTAACACGACACATATCACTCGTGCGTCGCGCTTAGTGCAAAATATTACGGGTGCTATGGTGCAGGTAAATAAGGCTATCGTGGGCGCAAATGCCTTCGCGCATGAATCGGGCATCCACCAAGATGGCATGCTCAAACATGCGGGCACTTATGAAATCATGACGCCAGAATCCGTGGGTTTGCTGAAATCAAATATGGTGCTCGGAAAACATTCTGGTCGCCACGCACTTAAAGATAAATTCATCGAGTTAGGCATTGAATTAGGCGACAATGCGTTTGAAGAAACCTTCCACCGTTTCAAAGAACTTGCAGATAAGAAAAAAGCGATTTACGATGAAGATCTCTTCGCATTGCTCGATTCTGAATCACGCAAAGAAGATTCTATTCAGCTCGAATCTCTGCACATCACTTGCGGCACGGTTGGCCCGCAAACGGCAATGCTTGCACTGCGTGTAAACGGTGAAGTTCGCCGTGCGACTGTTGAAGGCAATGGCCCGATTGATGCGACGTTTAATGCCATCACCGCGCTGGTGCCGCATGAAGCCATCCTAAAGCTCTATCAGGTAAACGCCATCACGCAAGATACCGACGCACAAGCAGAAGTGAATGTGCGCTTGGAAACGCCAGATGGTCGCGTGATTAATGGTACAGGCTCTGATATTGATACGCTGGTAGCATCTGCCCGTGCCTATATCAATGCGCTGTGCAAACTCCGCTCCATGCAAGATCGGCTGAGTTTAGTTTCAGAAAAATAAATTCGTCATTGAGAGCGTAGCGCGGCAATCCAACTTACCGTCATTTTGAAATGGATTGCTTCCCCCGATTTAAGTGCGGGGTCGCAATGACAAACTATCCTTCTTGATTAAATTCCAAATTCTACTATACATCTCTTATCCACTCATCTCTCCTTTTTCATTGGAAAATCATGTTTCATAAACTCTTCGGTCTCTCCTCTGCGGATATGGCAATCGATTTAGGCACAGCCAACACGCTGGTCTATGTTAAAGGGCGCGGCATCGTGCTCAACGAGCCGTCGGTTGTTGCCATGAAGGATAATCGTGGGCGCATGGAGCCATTCGCATTTGGTAATGAGGCCAAGCTTATGCTTGGTCGCACACCTGCGAAGGTCTGTGCCATACGCCCGCTGAAAGATGGCGTTATCGCCGATTTTCAATCAGCTGAAGAAATGATCAAACACTTTATCCGCAAGGTGCATAATTCCAATTCATTTATCAAACCGCGTCCGTTGATTATTATTTGCGTCCCTTCTGGCTCAACGCCGGTAGAACGCCGCGCCATTCAAGAAGCCGCTGAGAATGCGGGCGCTCGCGAAGTCTATTTGATTGAAGAACCAATGGCAGCCGCGATTGGTGCAGGCCTTCCTGTGACTGAACCAACAGGCTCGATGATTGTCGATATTGGCGGTGGCACGACGGAAGTTGCAGTCCTCTCACTAGGTGGCATTGTGTACGCCCGCTCGGTACGCGTTGGCGGCGATAAAATGGACGAGGCGATTATTTCCTACATCCGCCGCTATGGTAATTTGCTGATTGGCGAAACCACCGCCGAGCGCATCAAAAAAGAAATCGGTGCCGCTTGCGCGCCTGAAAACGGCGAAGGCCGCATGATTGAAATCAAAGGCCGCGATTTGCTCAACGGCGTGCCAAAAGAAATCGTGCTGTCTGAATATCAAATCGCTGAATCGCTGGTTGAACCCGTTGGACAAATCATCGAAGCGGTGAAAGTCGCGCTCGAATGCACACCACCTGAATTATCATCCGACATCGTTGATAAAGGTATCGTGCTGTCTGGTGGCGGCGGTATGTTGCGCGGGCTGGACGTGGTGTTGTCGAACGCGACATCCCTCCCCGTGTTCGTTGCCGAAGAAGCACTGAACTGCGTGGCGATGGGTAGCGGCCGTGTGTTGGAAAACCCGAATCTGTTAAAACACGTACTGTTCCGACAAGAGTAATTTTCCCCTTGCTCCTTTTTTTAAGGCGAGTAACACTATAGCAACCATTCCATGCTATAATACTATCGTATGCCAAGAAAAAAGAGACATAACAACGCCTTAATGCTTCCGAGCCGTCAGATGACGGCAAAGGTCGGGCAGGTGTTTTTACTCAGCTGCCTAGCGGGGCTGGTACTGATGGGGCGCAGCGATAATCCACATATTAATGGCTTTAAGGCCCGTTTGATGGATGGCATAGCACCTGTTCTATCCGTTGCTGCGGCACCGTTTGATGCGCTCGACATAGCGGTGAATGGTGTAAAAAATTGGGCAACGACTTACCATTATAATGAACAACTCAAATCCGAAAATCGTTCGCTCATGCAGTGGCAAGCCACCGCAAAAGAAATGGAAAGCGAAAACCAGAAACTGCGCGATTTGTTGCATGTGGTTTCTAACCAGCGCAATGCCTATATCACCGCACAATTTGTTTCAGATTATGGCAGTGCATTTTCGCATAGTGCGCTTATTAATGCTGGCGCAGATCAAGGTATCACAAAAAACCAAGCGGTAATTAGTGAGCGCGGACTGATTGGCCGCACCATTGAAGTGAGCGAAAATAATTCTCGCGTGATGTTATTATCAGACATGAACTCGCGCATCCCTGTGATGAACGAGCGGACCCGCGAGAAGATGATTCTTGTCGGCAAGGGTAATGCCCAACCTGTGCTCAGCTATATCAGCGCAGCGCATAACATGCGACCCGATGACCGTATTATCACCTCTGGCGATGGCGGCATGTTCCCTAAAGCCATTCCTGTTGGCAGAATAGACAGCATCGATTCCAGCGGTGCAACTGCTCAGCTTTTTGCGAATCCTGAATCGGTGGAATATGTTAGCGTTGTGCAGTTTAAACGCTAATGTCGAGCAAGCTAAAACTCTTCTTTCTTGCTAGCGCCCCTACCCTTATTACCACACTGCTAGTCATCATTTTTATTGCCCCGAAACATATATCAGGATTAAGCAGCGTCATGCCGCTCATCCATTTGGTCCCCATCTATATTTGGAGCGTACTACATGCACGACATATGCCGCTATGGGGTGCGGCTATCATTGGCTTCATTGCGGATAGTGCAACGGGGCTACCTTTTGGGCTTTCGGCACTGATTTATTGTAGCCTTATCATCCTCATCCGCAGCCAACGAAAATATATTCTCAAAGAAGGGTTTCTTGGCATGTGGGGTTATTTCAGCCTGATGATAGTACTCACACAGATTAGCTTCTGGATAGTGCTCTCACTTTCGTATGGGCACATGGCTCCCGTCAGCAATGCACTGCTGCAAGCGGTGTTCTCCACCCTCGCCTATCCATTATTACATGGGTTGCTCCATCCGCTGGTTGATAAGATTTCGGATTCACGCTACCGTCTATTGCATAGTTAACTTTCATGAAAACTCGCTTCGGCGAGAAAAATGCGAAGCGGGTGGCGCACGGAAAAACTTGAGCGTATATATAATACGTGAGTTTTGAGTACGATGACCGCAAGCAAATTTTCCGCTGAAGTTAGAGTTTACGAGGAAGTTAATGCCAAAAGATAACGAAAAACAACGCCTATTTACCCGCCGCGCCATGATGATTGGTGCGCTGCAAGCGGCGGGATTTACCATACTCGCCAGCCGCCTCGCCTATTTGCAATTATTCAAAGACGAGAAATACACGAGCCTTTCCGAAAATAACCGCATCAAACTCCAACTGATAGCACCTGAGCGAGGTATCATCACCGATTGGCGCGGCGAAGTCATCGTCACCAACGAGAAAAACTATCAGTTGTTTATGGATATGAGCGGCATCAAGCGCGCGCAATTAGATGACATCATCACCAAATTACACAGCTACACACCGCTGCCTGAAAAAACATTAGAGCATTTAAAATCGCTGCGCTTGCGTGGTGCAATGCGCCCCGAACTGCTCAAGGAAAATTTAAGCTGGGAAGAAGTGGCACGCGTCGAATTTTATGCGCTCGACTTACCCGGTGTGTTTGTCAATTTAGGACAAGTTCGGCACTATCCGCTGGCAGATGAAGCGGCGCATTTAACGGGCTATATCGGTGCCGTGAATGAGAATGAATTATCCGAAGACGACCAACCACTCATGCGCTTGCCCAATTTTAAAATTGGTAAAAACGGCATTGAAGAAATGTTCGAATCACGACTACGCGGCAAGGCTGGCGTTAAAAAGCTAGAAGTGGACGTGCATGGAATTCCGGTGCGCGAAATCGATAAAACTGAAAGTATCGCTGGTGAAACCATTGCGCTCACCATCGATAAACGACTACAATTTTTTACCTCCGAACGCATCAAGGGCGAGAGTGCTGCTGTAGTACTCATGGAAGTAGACACGGGCAATATACTCACCCTTGCTTCCATGCCAGGATTTGACCCGAACAGTTTTAGCTTGGGTATCAAAAATGATTACTGGAAAGCCCTACAAGCAGACAAAAAAGTGCCACTGATGAACAAGGCGATTGCGGGGCAATATCCTCCCGGTTCGACGTTCAAAATGATGGTTGGCATGGCAGCGTTAGAGCAAAAAGTGATTACGCCATCTTTCAGCGTCAACTGCCCAGGTTATTTTCAATTAGGCGACCATCGCTTTAATTGCTGGAAAGAACATGGTCACGGCACGGTTAATTTTAAACGCGCCATCACCGAATCCTGCGACACATTTTTTTACACGGTC
>JAYTDB010000254.1:0-3572 GCA_043736135.1 Rickettsiales bacterium | reverse complement strand
CAAAATGAACTTGCCATTGCCGCTTGAGCTCCTTGATCTGCTGCCTGTGGCGGTGGTCGTGGTGGAGGATGGCGCGGTTATTTACAGCAATAAAACAGCGGAAGAGTTGGGCTTTAAAAAGCTCGATAGCGTATTGCTGGAAAAAATTCAGCAAGGCAAAAAAATTAGCATCCATGAGCACATCATCAATAGCGCTGGCAAAAAAATGCAAGTGACGGTGCATGTGCAGCCGCTGGAAAACGCGCAAACGCTACTCACGATTGACCCACACGGGCAGGTGGCGCAGCACCCCAACGCATCGGTGTGGAAAAACGAAGTAACGCGGGCAGCGGGGCTGATGGCGGCGATGCTGGCGCATGAGGTGAAAAATCCGTTATCGTCTATTCGTGGTGCCGCTCAGCTATTGCGCGATGATGTGGACGCCGCTCACCAACCCCTCACTGATTTGATCTGCAGCGAGACCTTGCGCATCACCGAGTTGCTCGATCAGGTGGAGGTGTTTTCGGATGAGCGCAAGCTGGAACGTGCGGAGTGCAACATTCATGAGCTGCTACATTATTGTATGGATGTGGCGAAAACAGGCTTTGCACCCCATGTGCAGTTTGTTGAAAAATACGATCCGTCTTTGCCCAATATATCCACTCACCGTGAGCAATTGATTCAGCTGATTTTGAACCTGATTAAAAATAGTTGCGAGGCGATGGAAGGGCAGGCTGATGCTAAGATTACTCTGACCACTGCTTATGAATCGGGCTTTCGCTTGCAGGATAAAAAACTGCCTATCTCGCTCACCATCCGCGATAATGGGCCGGGGATTCCCGCGGATATACGCGATAAACTCTTTGAGCCATTTGTGTCAAATAAAGAGCAGGGGCGTGGGCTTGGCCTTGCCGTTGTTGCCAAGCTTGCAGCGGATTTGGATATTGTGGTGGAGCTAGATGCGACAGAAAAAGCGGGCGCGGGGTTTATCCTACATTTGCCGATTGAGTAGATTTTGTCATCCTGCGGGACTCGTAGAGTCAGCGCAGGATCTCGGCATTATAATTCTGAGATCCTGCGCAGCCGCCTACGCTTGCGCTACGGCGCGCTCACAGGATGACGAGAGTGGATTATGCCGCTTCTTTTGATACCGACAGAATAATATCGGCAAATTCGCTCAAATAGACTGAGCCCTTTACCGTGCGGTTAATCAACACATTGCGCTTGTCACCGCGATCGCGGATACGCTTTACTAGCTTTGCTTTTTCCAGTGCGTCAATCGCGCGGCAAATAGCAGGCTTGGAAATCATCAAATCTTCAGCTAGGCTTTTAATGCTGTGTGGCGGCGGCATCAAATAAATATTGAGCAACACGGCTGTTTGTCGCGCTGACAAATCGATGGGCATTTTCCGCAGCGCATTGGTGCTCACACCATGCCAGAAAGATAGCGCGCGGATTGCGCGTGTTGAACCGATTTTTTCAATTGTTGCCGTTGCCATATCGTTCCTTTTTTTCGTTTATTCCGACCGAAGTGGAGGAATCTTTGCAAAGATCCCTCGGCTATGCTCGGGATGACAGTGCATTAATTGCCATATCGTTCCTTTAATACAGCGTAGAGTGCCCGCATCCCCATTACTTCGCCGCCTATTGGGCGACCTGCACGGGATTTTAGATTCCACGCCATCATATCAATGTGTAACCAAGCGACGTTTTTATTCACAAACTCATTCAAATATAAGGCGGCGGTAATCGCTCCGCCATATCCGCTATCGGGATCATTTGATAAATCTGCGTTCGTCGTATCCAACATGCTACGATATCCATTCCACAATGGCAAGCGCCATAATGGATCCATTTCGGCTTCGGAATGTTTCGCTACCGATTTCGCTAAGGCTTCGTTATGTGTAAACACAGCGGGGATATCTGTTCCCAGTGCAACGCGTGCCGCACCCGTAAGTGTTGCGCAGTCAATAATCAGCTCGGGATTTTCTTCGCCAGCCGCTGTCAGCGCGTCGCATAAAATTAATCTACCTTCGGCATCAGTGTTGCCAATTTCAACGGTGATACCTTTGCGAGTGGGTACAATATCCAGCGGACGCATGGCATTTCCCGCAATCGCATTTTCAACAATCGGCAATAATACGCGCAAGCTAATCGGCAAATCTAAATCAACAATAACTTTGGCGAGCGCAAGCACGTTTGCCGCACCGCCCATATCTTTTTTCATCATTTTCATGCCACTGGAATTTTTAATATCCAAGCCGCCAGAATCAAAACAGACGCCCTTGCCAACCAGTGTCACCAGTGGCGCGCCTTTGCGAATAAAATGGATATCGACCAAATGCGGCGGAATAGTTGCCGCCTTGCCAACGGTATAAACCATCGGGAAATTTGCTTTGAGCAATGCCTCGCCTGATAATACGCGGACTTTGCCGCCTGCTTTTTGCGCCCAGTTTGCCGCTTCTTTGGAAAGCGTGTCTGGGTTCATGTCATTAGCGGGGGTGTTGATTAAATCCCGCGCCCAGAAGGTTGCCTCCGCCATCGATTTCACATAATCCATGTCAGTGTTGCTTGGCACAACCAGCGTTGCAAAACGCTTTTTCGATTTTTTATAGCGGGTGAATTCATAAGTTGATAGCGCCCAGCCAAGCGCAACATTGGTTGCCTGTGTTGGGCTGAGTTTTGCATCAAGGATATAATGATGCGGGGGAAGGGCAGTCGCCAAATGCGCGATGCTCCAAATATGTAGCGGGTCAGCCACGCAGCACACCACCATGGCAATCGCGCCAGAAGGTGCAGGCAGCAAAGCGACATTGCCCGCTTTCGCCGAATAATGCACAGAAATAAGCCAGTTGCGAACGAGGTCTGGCTGCTTCTTCAACCAGCTTTCATAGGTTTTTTCAAACACCAGATGAATCGGCGTGGCGTGTGATTTTGATTTTTGAGCGAGATAGAGTGCATGTGGCATAGTGACTCTTTTGAAAATGTGTTTTAAGATAGTATAAAGATTAGTTTTATCAGAAAGTTTTCAATGAACAAAGCTCTGTTTTTAGACCGTGACGGCGTGATTAATGTGGATGTGGGCTATGCGCACTTGCCGGAACAAATCACATTTGTGGCGGGTATTTTTGATGTCTGTCGAACTGCTGTGGTACAAGGCTATCAGTTGATTATTGTCACCAATCAATCAGGCATTGGTCGTGGTTATTATAGCGAGGAACAATTTCATGTGCTTATGCAGTGGATGTCAAAAGAATTTGAGAAAGAAGGCTGTCCGCTAACTGCTTATTATCATTGCCCACATACACCGGATGATGGCTGCGAGTGTCGCAAACCCAAAGCGGGAATGATTCTGCAAGCAGCAAAAGACCATGCGCTTAATTTGTCAGCCTCGATGTTGATTGGTGATAAAGAATCCGACATTGAGGCAGGTAAAACTGCCGGTGTCGGCGAATGCCGATTGGTTGGGTAGTTGTTCGTTCAGTCGATTTTTCTTCCCCAGCTCTGACTAATCCGGGTGCGCACGTTTTCTTTTAATTCTGCCAGTTGTTTGGGGTCGCCTAATAGATCATCCATCACCTTTGTACCAGATA
>JAYTDB010000253.1:0-3313 GCA_043736135.1 Rickettsiales bacterium | reverse complement strand
TTGTCGATATTGCTGACATTGTTCTTTAAAAAAGCAATCAGCGAACCGTAATCTTCTGGTGTTGCATAACCGACCGTATCAGGGATATTCACCGTCGTCGCACCCGCGCTAATCGCACGCTCTACCGCGCGGCAGAGATAATCGCGATCCGAACGTGTAGCATCCATCGCTGACCATTCCACGTTATCGGTAAAGCGGCGGGCGAGGCCCACCGTGTTGCTAATGATTTCCAGCACTTCGTCTTTTTCCAGCTTGAATTGATATTTTAAATGAATATCGCTGGTGGAAATAAACGTGTGGATGCGGAATTGTTTTGCAGGTTTTAGCGCTTCGGCAGCGCGTTCAATATCCGCAGGTTTCGCGCGCGCGAGTGAACACACCACCGCATTTTTGATTTTTCCTGCAATCGCTTTCACCGACTCAAAGTCGCCGTTACTCGCCATCGCGAAGCCAGCCTCGATCACGTCAACGCCCATCGCATCCAGCGTTTCCGCCACGAGCAGTTTCTCTTCTAAATTCATGCTCATGCCCGGTGATTGCTCGCCGTCACGTAAGGTGGTGTCAAATATGATGATTTTATCGTTGCTCATGGGATGCTCGGTCGCTAGTGAAAAAGTTAATGGGTTGGTAATAAATGGTGGATTTATGGCGAAATGAAGTCTATTATGCAGATTAACGTCATACAAGCAAGGGGTGCGTCATGGTTTTACAAAAATATACGATTTTTGCAGCTTTGCTGGCTTTTGGAGTGGCGGATGCTGCCGCTAACTCTGCGCGTGATGGGTTTGTTTCCAGCCGTACCAAGCTGCCGAGCAGCACCAGTGAAGAAGTTGGCGTGCCGTATAATCAGTCGGATCGTGAATTGGATGGTACAAGTTCGCCGCGCCCTAAGCTTGGTAAAGAACGCAATGTGCAGGTGGGTGTACCGTATGATAAGGTTGATCGAGAGATTGATCGCAATAAAGTAGGGGATAAAAGCCTTTATCGGCGCGCGCAGAAGAAAGAAAAAACTGAAACAGAAGCGCCAAACGAGGGGGCATCTGATTTATTGGGTATTGAGTAGGCTACTCAGCCTGTAGCCAAACGGTCAGCCCAAAGCACATACCAATGACGATGAACACCGAAAAAATCAGCGCCAATATATCTTGGTTGCTGTCGCCTTCGAGCGGATAAAGAAATGAAGCGAAATAAGTCGCAATCCACCACACTGGGCCAAGTACCAGATATTGAATCATCTTGGTAATGGCCCAGAGCAGTTCCATAATTAGCTAGTTTTTCGCTTTATCAACCAGCTTGTTTTTTGCAATCCACGGCATCAATGCGCGGAGTTTTGCGCCGACGGCTTCGATACCATGTTTTGATTGTTCTTCACGCCATTTTTCCAAGTTATGTGCGCCTTGCGTTGCACGATCACCCATAAAATCGCGAGCGAATTTGCCGCTTTGAATATCAGTCAGCACTTGCTTCATGACTTTTTTGGTTTCATCTGTGACGATTTTAGGACCAGTGATGTAATCACCATATTCCGCAGTGTTTGAGATAGGATAGCGCATATTCGCCATGCCGCCTTCATAGATCAAATCGACGATGAGTTTCATCTCGTGCACGCATTCAAAATACGCCATCTCAGCAGGGTAACCCGCTTCAACCAATGTTTCAAAGCCCGCTTGCATGAGGGCTGTTACGCCACCGCACAATACTGCTTGTTCACCAAATAAATCGGTTTCACATTCATCCTTGAAGGTTGTTTCGATGATGCCTGAACGACCGCCGCCCACGCCAGAAGCGTAAGAAAGAGCGAGTTTCAGCGCATTACCTGAAGCATCTTGTGCAACGGCAACAAGGCACGGCACGCCACCGCCTTTTTGATATTCACCGCGAACCGTGTGGCCTGGGCCTTTCGGTGCAATCATGAATACGTCCATATCTGGGCGTGGTTTGATGAAGTTGAAATGATAGTTCAAACCGTGCGCGAAAGCGAGGGCTGCACCTTGTTTGATGCCCGCTTCAATACCGTTATAGATTTCCGCTTGGTTTTCATCTGGAGCGAGCATCATGATAACATCAGCATCTTTTACGGCATCGAGCGGTTCTTTCACCACAAAGCCTGCCGCTTCTGCTTTTACTACAGAAGAGGATGTTTTGCGAAGGGCGATTACAACGTCTTTTACGCCAGAATCTTTGAGGTTTTGCGCGTGCGCGTGACCTTGGCTACCGTAGCCGATGATGACAACTTTTTTGCCTTTGATTAAATCTTGGTCAGCATCTTTATCGTAGTAAACGCGCATAGTATTAGCTCCTTTAGAATTTTGTGAGGCAACCCTCTTACAATGTGACGGCTTTGAGGGCAACCAATAAAACAGGAGGCTTATGCGGTTTCTAGCGTATGCAGGAATTTGCTGATTTCATCGTCCATTTGGGCAGATTTTTTAGTTAAGCCATTGAGAGAATTAAACATTTCTTGTGATGACTGGTTAACCTGTTGGGTTGCTTTCGAGAATTTATCCATAATTGTCGCCGATGTATCTACTAAATTAGCAGCCGTTTTTATGTTGTTGGCGATTTGTCGGGTTGCGGTTTCTTGCGAAGCAACGGATTGTTCCACTTCTTTTGACACCGTGTTTACTTCGGTGATGGCGTTATTAACCGCAAGGATCGTCGCTAGCGCATTTTGCGTTTGTGAATTGATTTGTGTCACGAAGCTGGCGATATCTTCGGTTGCTTTTGCCGTTTGCGCCGCCAGATTTTTTACCTCACTAGCAACCACGGCAAAGCCCTTGCCTTGCTCACCTGCGCGGGCAGCTTCGATGGTCGCATTGAGTGCGAGCAAATTAATCTGCTCGGTGATGGTGGTAATCATGGAAAGCACTTCAGTGATTTTGCTGGTATCGGCAAGTAGTGCCTGCATCACAATATTTGCTTGTTCCGACTTGCCCATTGCTTGTTGTGTAAGCGATGAAGCACGCTCACTGCGTTGAGATATGTCTTGAATTGCCGTTGATAGCTGTGCAGCTGAGCTGGAGACTTCTTGCATATTCTTGGCAATATTATGTGAGTCATTCATCAAAACATTAATTTGTTCACTGTTATTGCTAGCAATTTTATTGAGGTTCTGTGCATCACCTTGCATAGAGCTTGTTGTTTCATAAAAATTTTGTACCAGCTGGCTTACATTGGCATCAAAATTATTGCGGATATTTTCCATCAATAATTTTTGGTCTTCTTGTGCTTTGATTTTTTGAACCGCTTGTTCTGCCTCTAATTGGCGTGCATGCACCATATGATCTTTAAATGCTTTTACCTTGCGCGCTAG
>JAYTDB010000252.1:0-5007 GCA_043736135.1 Rickettsiales bacterium | reverse complement strand
ATTAGAATTTAGCCTTGAATGACAGAAGGCTTATTGATGCGTTCGCGAAGGTCTTTGCCAGTACGGAAATAAATAGCAAAACGTTCGCCGATGCTTACTTCTTGGCCGTTCTTCGGGTTGCGTGCTTTGCGCGCTTCACGTTTGCGGATAGAGAAGGCACCGAAGCCACGAAGCTCAACACGACCGCCCTCAATCAGGGTTTCCGAGATGTCATCAAAGATGGTTTCCACCAACGTTTCGATATCACGTTGATATAAATGGGGATATTTTTTGGCAAGACGCAGAACAAGTTCAGATTTGGTCATGACAGCCTCTTTGGTGGAATTTACGCTGATTACAGTCGGTTACTAGAGTTCAGGATGCCACAACGCGCTGAGTCCGTCAAGCTTTATCCCACTGTTTTGAAAAAATTTTCCGAACATTGACTGGCTTGCTTGCTCTAAAAACGACATCGGGCGGTGTAGATCATGGTCGGAAATTTCTAGATTTTTTGCAATTTTTCTATTGTTTTCAAGCCACTTAACTGCATCATCCTCACCGCCAATCGCGTCGATTAATTTCAGTTCCAGCGCATTCTTGCCGCTATAAACCCGCCCATCGGCAAGCGTAACCACTTCATTTCGTGGCAATTTCCGAGATTCGGCGACCATATCAATGAATCGACCATGCATATCATTGATCATCTTTTGCACAACGGCTAACGATTCTGGTGTGGTTTTCTCAAGCGGCGAGAGCGTGCTTTTCAAGTTATTCGATTTCACGATAATCGGTTTAATGCCGATTTTCTGCGCGAGTTCGGTGAATTCCGCCGCTTCGATAATCACGCCGATAGAGCCTGTAATCGTGCCCTCACGCGCGAAGATCTGGTCGGTGCCACATGCCATCATATAACCCGCCGAAGCAGCCACAGAACGCATAACCGCCACCACAGGCTTTTGTTTTGAGAGTGCCTTGAGGCGCAGGTAAAGCTCTTCACCAGCAACCGCGCTGCCGCCCGGTGTGTCCAACCAAAGGATAACTGCTTTAACGCTGTCATCGGTGGCAACATCATCAATCATATCATAGACTTCGCGATCATCCGTAATCACATCATTAAAGGTGAGGCGGGCGATGTGGGATTTAGTGAGCTTGCTGTGCGGAATAACATCTCCGACATAGGCAATGGCAGCAAGCACCGCAAAGACAACGGCCAGCAAGCGCCAGCGGGTGATTTTTCGCTTTAATTGCATTCTGTCTAGCATCGTGTCGGCGGATAAAGGCATGCGTAATTCCTCTGATGATTTGTATTTGTTCTATGCTGTTTATCGCAAAGTTGAAAGCGCAAAAAAAAGACCGCCCATTTTTATATGAGCGGTCTTTTTTAATCTTATAGCTAGATCCCCGCCTGCGCGGGGATAAAGGGAATCTAAGGCAGCAAGCTGCCAAGATTTACCCTTACTTCTTCGCTTTTTTCTTATCCGCAGCTGCTTCAGAAAGTGCTGCGCCAAGGATGTCACCTAAGCTTGCGCCTGAATCAGTTGAACCATAATCAGCAATCGCTTTCTTATGATCATCTGCTTCGAGAGCTTTAATAGACACGCCAACTTTGCGAGTTGCTTTATCAAGTGTAGTGATTTTCACGTCGATACGATCGCCAACTGCGAAACGGTCAGGACGTTGATCTTGACGCTCACGCGCGAGATCCATTTTTTTGATAAAGCTGATGATGTTTTCAGTCACGCTCACGTCGATACCATCTTCTTTGATAGCAGCGATAGCAACCGTGATAGTCGCACCTTTTTTCAAGCCTTCGAATTCGCCTTCAAATGGATCGCTATCTAATTGTTTGATACCGAGGCTGATGCGTTCTTTTTCTACATCAATCGCGAGGATTTTGGCTTTCACCATATCGCCTTTTTTGAAGTTTTTGATCGCCACTTCGCCTGGCTCAGCCCAGCTAATGTCAGAGTGATGAATCAGACCATCCAAATCGCCTTCCAGCGCCATGAATAAACCGAAATCAGTGATGTTACGAATTTCGCCTTCGATCACATCATTTTCTTTCACTTTAGACGCATAGTTCGCCCAAGGATTTTCTTCACATTGTTTGATACCGAGGCTGATACGGTGCTTAGAAGCATCCATATCAAGAACAATTACGTTCACTTCTTGGCTCACAGAAACGAGTTTAGAAGGATGCGCGTTCTTTTTCACCCAAGAGATTTCAGACACATGCACGAGGCCTTCAATGCCAGCTTCGAGTTCAACAAACGCACCGTAATCCGTGATGTTTGTGATTTTGCCACCCCATTTGCTGCCCACGGTATATTTCATATCCGCGTCTTTCCAAGGGTTGCTTTCAAGCTGTTTCATGCCGAGTGATACGCGTTTTGTCGCTGCATCGTATTTCGTCACGATCACTTTTACCGTTTGACCTAGTGACAATACTTCTGATGGATGGCTGATACGTTTCCACGAAATATCGGTAACGTGGAGGAGGCCGTCAATGCCGCCCATATCGATAAACGCACCGTAATCCGTGATGTTTTTCACCATACCGTCAAGAATCTGACCTTCAGCGATTTTGCCGAGCAATTCATTGCGCGACTCAATGCGTGATTCTTCGAGAACCGCACGACGTGATACAACGATGTTGCCACGTTTGCGATCCATTTTCAGAATCATGAATGGTTGTGTGATGTGCATCAGTGGAGTGATATCGCGGATTGGGCGAATATCCACTTGTGAACCTGGCAAGAACGCAATCGCGCCTTGGATGTCAACCGTGAAGCCGCCTTTAACGCGACCAAAGATAACGCCATCCACGCGAATAGATTCCGCGCATGCTTTTTCCAATTTCACCCACGCTTCTTCGCGCAGTGCTTTTTCACGTGAAAGAACCGTATCACCGTGTTTGTTTTCGATTTTCTCAACATACACTTCAACTTCGTCACCGACTTTAAGCTCTGGTGTTACGCCGTTTACCGTGAATTCTTTGAGTGGAACACGACCTTCGGATTTAAGTCCGACGTCAATAATCACCATATCTTTTTCGATGCCAACAACGAGGCCAGTGATAACTGAACCTTCATGGGATTTTGAACCAGCAATTGATTCTTCGAATAATCTTGTAAAATCATCGCTCATATCAGCGAATATTTGGGCTGCTTGTGCCATAAATAACTTCTTTCTGTATCTGCACGCGAGTGATGCGGGCAGGGGGTTGTGAGAGTGAGTGGCCGACCTCGGTTAAACCCAAAACATGCAAGCGCGCCACTGCGCTTGGTTATAGTGTTTGTTTAAGGGACATCATTTATAAGCTGAAATGGACTAGCAATCAAGCAAAAACAGCTCTTTTTGCAAATCAGCCGTGTTTTTCAATCGATTCGCGGACTTTGTCAAAAATTTCGCGGGCATCGGCGGCGGAAGCCTCGATAATCACGGCATCATCCGCAGGGATGAGGGGGGCGATAGTGCGGCTAGCGTCACGCTCGTCGCGGATGCGTAAATCCTCTAATACCGAATCAAATACCACCTCAATGCCTTGACCTTCCAATTCGCGGTGACGGCGCTTTGCGCGGGCAAACAACGTGGCGGTGATGAAGAATTTATAATCGGCATTCGGGCAAATAACCGTGCCAATATCGCGGCCATCCAGCACAGCACCGCGCGGATTTTTTGCGAATTCTTGCTGATATTCTAGCAAGGCTTGGCGCACTTCTGGGTAAGCGGAGATAACCGATGCGGCTTTGCCGATGCGCTCTTGGCGCAGGCGCGGATTGGATAAATCATCGATTTCAATGGCGCGGGCAGCGGCGATGGCCGCTTCTTTGTCAGACGGGTCATAGCCGCCATAAATCAGCTTCATGCCGACGGCGCGGTATAGGCTGCCTGTATCCAGATATTCCAAATTAAAATATTCGGCGATTCGGCGCGCCAGAGTGCCTTTCCCCGATGCGGCGGGGCCATCAACCGCAACCACTAAACGGCGGTGAGGTGGGCCAAGTTTTGCGCCCAAACCGTTCATCAGCGACACAAAATTAGGAAAACTGGTGGCGATGGCGCTGGCATCATCCACCGTAATTGGTTTTTCGCTGGCAAGCCCCATCACGAGGAATGACATGGCGATGCGGTGGTCATAATGGGTGGTGATGGTGGCACCTCCCGCAACAATTCCGCCCGTGACGGTCAGGTTGTCGCCGTCCGCGCGGGCAGACACGCCGCAAGCGGTGAGGGCGTTTAGTATTGCATTCAAGCGATCACTTTCTTTCACGCGCAATTCTTCTAAACCCAGCATGGTGGTTTCACCTTGTGCAAAGGCGGCGGCAACCGATAAAATTGGGTATTCATCAATCATCGATGGTGCGCGGGAAGCGGGTACTACAACGCCTTTTAGCGCACTGGATTTTACCACTAAATCGGCGACATCTTCGCCACCAATTTTATGCGGGTTGATGATGCTGATATCCGCACCCATCTCGATCAACGTAGTGAACAGCCCTGTGCGTAGCGGGTTCATGCAGACATGGCGAATGGTGAGATATGAATTCGGTGTGATGAGGGCGGCAACCACTGGAAATGCTGCCGATGACGGATCGGTTGGCACAATAATCTCGCGGTCTTTCGGCGTTTGTTTTGGCTTGCCACTCAACGTTATAACCATGCCCTTATCGGATGGTTTGCAATCAATCGGAATATCAAAAAATGATAGCATATTCTCGGTGTGATCGCGGGTGGCGTGCGGCTCAACCACGGTTGTTGCGCCTTGCGTGTTGAGCGCTGCGAGTAAAATAGCTGACTTCACCTGCGCGGAGGCAACGGGCAGGGTATATTCAATGGCTTTTGGCGAGGACGTGCCCGTTAAGGTCAGCGGCAATTTTTCTGCGTCATAGCTCGCGCCCATGAGCGAAAGCGGTGTCAGTGCCCGCGCCATCGGGCGAGAACGCAACGAGTGGTCGCCGGTAAAGCTGGCGGAAAAAGGATAGGGGCTAACCAACCCCATCAGCAGGCGTGTGCTCGTGCCCGAAT
>JAYTDB010000251.1:0-7788 GCA_043736135.1 Rickettsiales bacterium | reverse complement strand
GCCGAGCTTTACTATGGGTGGTAGCGGTGGCGGTATCGCATATAACAAAGAGGAATTTGAACAGATTGTGTTGTCTGGTTTGGATGCATCGCCTGTTGGTGAAGTGATGATTGATGAATCCGTACTCGGTTGGAAAGAGTATGAGATGGAAGTGGTACGCGACTGCAAAGATAATTGCATTATCGTCTGCTCGATTGAAAATGTTGACCCGATGGGCGTGCATACGGGCGATTCGATTACGGTTGCCCCTGCGATGACGCTAACCGATAAAGAATACCAAATTATGCGCGATGCCTCGTTCGCGGTATTGCGCGAAATCGGCGTGGATACGGGCGGTTCTAACGTACAGTTTGCGGTGAACCCCTTTGACGGTCGTATGGTGGTAATTGAGATGAATCCGCGCGTGTCGCGCTCATCTGCGCTTGCCTCAAAAGCAACGGGTTTTCCGATCGCGAAAGTGGCGGCGAAGCTTGCGGTTGGCTATACGCTCGATGAAATTATGAATGACGTGACGAAAGTCACACCTGCGTCTTTCGAGCCGAGCATCGATTATATCGTGACCAAAATTCCACGGTTCACGTTTGAAAAATTCCCTGGCACAGAGCCACTCCTCACCACGGCGATGAAATCGGTAGGCGAAGCGATGGCGATGGGACGAAATTTCAAAGAGAGCTTGCAGAAATGTTTGCGCTCACTGGAAACGGGCCTGACTGGTTTGAACGAAATTGATTATCTGAGTAACGCCGATGAAGCGCGCATGGCGCTGACTCGCCCGACGCCGGATCGTTTGCTGGTTGCCGCGCAAGCGTTGCGTTTTGGCGTGGGTGTGGAAGAAATTTGCCGTATCGCGAAATTTGATCCGTGGTTTATTCGCCAATTGGAAGAGTTGGTGGCGACCGAAGAGGAAATCAAGGCATTTGACGGCAGTGTAGACATTACTAAAGAGCGGCTGTTCGCGTGGAAAAGAGATGGTTTCTCTGATAAGCGAATAGCGGATTTAGCTACTTTAGCAATTGATGGTGAGGAATATAAACGCGGTGTTGATAGTGGGGCTGAATATATTACTGCACTTCGCCACCGACTGAATATCCGCCCTGTCTATAAACGCGTGGATACGTGTGCTGCTGAGTTTACGTCGAATACGCCGTATATGTATTCAACCTATGAAAATGTGTGTGAAGCAGAGCCATCAACGCGTGAAAAAGTAATTATCCTTGGCGGTGGGCCAAACCGCATTGGTCAAGGTATTGAGTTTGATTATTGCTGCGTACATGCGTGCTACGCGCTGCGCGATGCGGGCTATGAAACCATCATGGTTAACTGTAATCCTGAAACCGTATCAACGGATTATGACACATCAGACCGTTTGTATTTTGAACCGCTGACGGCGGAAGATGTGCTGGAAATTATCCATGTCGAAATGAGCAAAGGTAAGCTCAAAGGCGTAATTGTACAGTTTGGTGGACAGACGCCGCTTAAATTAGCGCGTGCGCTGGAAAATGCGGGTGTACCGATTATTGGCACGTCGCCTGATTCGATTGATTTGGCGGAAGATCGTGATCGTTTCCGCGAACTCATTGAACAGCTTGGCTTGAAACAGCCGAACAGTGCGATTGGTCGCAGCGTCAAAGAAGTTGTCGATTCGTCGGACGGCATTGGCTTCCCGCTTTTGGTTCGCCCATCTTATGTGCTCGGTGGTCGCGCGATGGCGATTATGTATGATAAACCGTCGCTGGAAAAATATGTCGGTGAACTCACCAAAATGTTCGGTGATGGGCCAATTTTGATTGATTCGTATTTGCAAGATGCGATTGAGTTGGATGTGGATTGTTTGTCTGATGGCAAGGATGTGTATGTTGTCGGTATTATGCAGCATATCGAAGAGGCAGGGATACATTCGGGTGATTCGGCGTGCAGTTTACCCGCTTATTCGCTCCAAGATGCGGTACTTGCTGAAGTAAAAATTCAAACGGAAAAGCTTGCCCGCGCATTAAAGGTTATTGGGCTGATGAACGTGCAGTTTGCCGTCAAAGATGGCGTGGTGTATTTAATTGAAGTAAACCCGCGTGCGTCGCGTACCGTGCCGTTTGTTGCAAAATCAGTGGGTATTCCAGCAGCAAAAATAGCCTCACGGATTATGGCGGGGGAAATGCTTGCAACCTTGCTTCCAATGAATAAACGTGATGTAAAAATGAACCATGTTTGCGTCAAAGAAGCGGTGTTCCCATTTGCCCGTTTCCCGAATGTGGATGTGGTGCTTGGGCCTGAGATGAAATCAACCGGTGAAGCTATGGGGATTGATTCTGATTTCCCACGCGCATTTGCAAAATCACAGCTTTCTGCGGGCAGCACTATTCCTGCTTCGGGCACGGTGTTTGTGTCGGTCAAAGAATCAGATAAACCGCATTTGATCGCGCCGATGAAACAGTTGCTTGATTTGGGCTTTGATCTGGTTGCGACGCGCGGAACGTCAGATTTCTTGAATAAACAAGGGATTGCTTGCACGGTGGTCAATAAGGTTCGCGAGGGGCGGCCGCATATTGTCGATATGCTGAAAGACGGAAAAATTGCAATGGTGATTAATACGACGGAAGGCTCAGCCTCACTTGCTGATTCATTCTCTATTCGTCGTACGGCGTTATTGGGCAAAATCCCTTACTACACCACGATTGCTGGAGCAAAAGCCATTGCCCTTGCTATTCGTGCCGTCCACCGCGAAGGGCTTGACGTTCGCTCCATACAATCGTACTTTGCAGCCTGAATAATTGTAAGCAATGGATGTGACATGGAAAAATTTCCGATTACTGCGGCAGGCTACGCTCGGCTGGAAGCTGAACTAAAACAACGCAAAAGCATAGATCGCCCTGCGATTGTTGAGGCTATTTCCGAAGCGCGCGCGCATGGTGATTTAAAAGAAAATGCTGAATATCACGCAGCCAAAGACAAACAATCTTTCAATGAGGGGCGTATTAAAGAGCTGGAAGCGGTGATTTCCCGCGCCGATGTGATTGACGTAAAAGCCCTAAAGAGTGACACGATTAAATTTGGGGTGACGGTGACTGTGCTGGATGAAGAAACCGAAAAAGAAACAACTTATCAAATTGTTGGTGAGCATGAAGCCGATATTAAACTCAAGCAGATTTCGATTAGTGCACCAATCGCCCGTGCAATGATTGGTAAAAAAATTGGTGATGCCGTTGAAGTGAAAACTCCAAACGGTACGAAGGCCTATGAAATCATGAAATTGGAGTACATATAGTTATGCAGCCAACAGCAAAGCCTGAGGCATTCTGGGAAAATATTGGCAAATCTGGCTACGGTAATTTATATGCCAGCGGAGAAGTTGAGCAGAATGTATATCATGATATTGGTTTGGTTGCCGCCCAAATGGGGCAGCGTCTTGGCTTGACGGATAAATCGCGTGTGCTTGATCTTGGCTGTGGTGATGGTCGTTTTACGAATACATTATTGGCAACTCATTTTGGCGATATTGCAGGCATCGATTTGGCGCAAGCGGCGATTGAACGCGCTACGTCCATGGCCGCTAAACCCAATATGCATTTTACGGCAGCAAATATTATTACGCTGGATTATTCAAAGCTTGGCCGATTTGATGGGGTGTTTTTATACGGTATTTTGCACCATGTGAAATCTGCGACGTCCGCTATTTTAAAACAATTAAGCCAGATTACTGATAATATCGTTATTATGGAGCCGAACGGCAATCATATCTTGCGTAAATTATTGGAAAAAACAGAAGCCTATAAGAACATGGGTGAAGATAGTTTCCGTACCAAAGAATTTGAGGCAATTATTGATGCTGCTGGCTTTGAAATTGTCGAATGGAAAAGGCTTAATTTATTCCCGAATTTTACACCCACATTTGTTTTTAAATTGCTCAAACCCATTGAGCCAATGATTGAAAATAGCAAGTTTCTGCGTGCATTATGCACGGTGAATATGTGGTCAATTAGAACGAAGAAAGTGTAGTGCATGTTTGATGTTGTAACGGGTGGCGGTGGTTTTATTGGTAGTCATTTGGTTGATCGCTTGCTTGCTGAGGGGCGTAGCGTCAAGGTAATTGATAATTTCTCGATTGGGCATCCGCGCAATTTAGAGCAGCATAAAGCCAATGCAAAACTAGAGGTATTCACGGGCGATGTCTGTGATGAAGTCTTGCTAGAAAAAGTATTTGCTGGTGCAGAGCATGTCTATCATCTGGCGGCGCGCGCAGACATCGTGCCATCGATTCAAGAGCCAAAAGAATATTATCGTAGCAATGTGGATGGCACATTTGCCGTGCTGCAAGCCGCGCTTAAAGCGAACATAAAGCGCTTTGTCTATGTGGCATCGTCATCTTGCTACGGCATCCCTGATAGTTACCCAACGCCAGAAGGTGCTGAAATGCGCCCACAATATCCGTATGCGCTGACAAAGCGGATGGGCGAAGAGCTGGTGATGCACTGGGCGCAGGTGTATAAATTGCCTGCTCTATCCGTGCGCTTTTTTAATATTTTTGGTCCACGCGCGCGCACATCAGGCACTTACGGTGCGGTATTTGGCGTATTTCTCGCGCAACTCATTTCAAAAAAGCCACTCACCATTGTGGGTGACGGCGAACAAACCCGTGATTTCACTTTTGTGTCTGATGCGGTGGATGCGTTGGTGACCGCCGCACGCAGCAATAAAGTCGGTGAATGTTATAATGTCGGTAGTGGACGACCTTCTAGCGTGAATGAGTTGGTTGCATTGCTTGGCGCACAGGAAACGGTCAATATTCCGAAGCGTCCTGGTGAACCAGATTGCACCTTTGCGGATACGACAAAAATCGAGCGCGATTTGCAGTGGAAAGCAAAAGTGAAATTTGCTGATGGCGTAAAGGTGATGCTAGAAAACATCGATTATTGGCGCGATGCACCCGTATGGACAACGGAGACGATTGCTGCGGCTACGGCGGATTGGTTCAAATATTTAGGCAATGATAAAGTGGCGTAACGATGGAAAAAAATACGGCAAAGAAACAGGTTTCTATGGAAAATAAAGCCACACGTTCAAAAATACTTTCGGTTGAGGAGCTTGCAGTGCAAGTGAAGCAGCTAAAAGCGGCTGGACGCAAAGTTGTGCAGGCGCATGGCACATTTGATTTGCTCCATTTGGGGCATGTGAAACATCTGGAATCCGCCCGTTCAAAAGGCGATGCGCTCGTGGTGACATTGACGGGTGATACCTTTGTCAATAAAGGGCCAAATCGTCCCGTGTTTAATGAGCAGTTGCGCGCGGAGATGATGGCGGCGTTAGAGATTGTGGATTTCGTTGCAATCAACCAGCATTTAGACGCGGTGCCGGCAATAAAAACGATTCAACCAAGCTTTTATGCTAAAGGGCAGGATTATATCAACCCTGAAGGTGATATTACGGGAAAAATCACCGAAGAGCGCAATGCCATTGAATCGGTCGGCGGTGCGATTGTATTTACCGAAGAAATGACTTTCAGTTCAACCGAGCTGATTAACCGCAATTTGAATATTTACGAGCCACATTTGAAGGCGCATTTGGACGATTTGCGTGAAAATAATGGGTTGGAAAAAATCACCGCGATGATTGATAGTCTCGCTGATATGCGCGTGCTGGTCGTGGGCGATGCGATTATTGACGAGTATCAATATGTGTTGCCGATGGGTAAGGCATCCAAAGAAAATATGATTGCCACGCGCTATCAAGATTATGAGCAATTTGCGGGCGGTGTATTTGCAACGGCGAATCATTTGGCGACCTTCTGTAAGGAAGTTGAAATCATCACGGTGATGGGTGATAAGCAGGATTATTCAGCGCTGATTCGTAATAGCTTAAAACCGAATGTGACGTTGACCACGGTGATCCGCAAAGGTGCGCCGACCACGCGTAAAACGCGCTTTGTTGACCCATCTTATGTGCGGAAATTATTTGAAGTGTACCACATGGATGATGAGCCTCTCACGCGTGTGTTGGAAGATGAGCTAAATGATACCATTGCCAAGCGCATCAAAGAATATGATGTGGTGATTGCAAATGATTTCGGACACGGAATGATTGGCGCAAGCACCGTTGAATTGTTGTGCAGCCAAGCAAAATTTTTGGCGGTGAATACGCAAAGCAATAGCGCGAATATGGGTTATAATTTGATTCATAAATACCCGCGCGCAGATTATGTATGTATTGATGCACCAGAAGCGCGCCTTGCGGTAACCGATAAAGTAAGTCCGATTGATGAGGTTATTAGTCGCCGTCTGACATCCAAAATCAACTGCTCTAATTTTGTGATTACACATGGAAAGCACGGTTGCGTGACACATACACGTGGCGATATTGTGCACACGATTCCTGCGGTGACTAAGTCTGTGATTGATACGGTGGGTGCAGGGGATGCATTCCTTGCGATTACCGCTCCATTGGTTGCCCGAGGTTATCCGCTGAATAATATTGGCTTTATTGGTAACGTTGCAGGTGCTATAAAAGTAGCAATTGTCGGTCACCAAAAATCCGTAGACAAGGTTTCTCTTCTTAAATCCCTAACTGCATTGTTGAAGTAACATGATAACACAAGAGCGCGTACAAAACTACTTCTCTACCCTTGCCGAAGCTTGCTCTCAGGCGGTAATTACGAATCCGCAAGGTGCCGTGGTTAGCAAAGATGTGGCATATGGCGCGGCGACTAGGCTGATTCGGGCGACGCATGAGCAAGGCAATAAAATCATGTTTATCGGCAATGGTGGCAGCGCGGGTATTTCTAGCCATATGGCGATTGATTATTCTAAAAACGGCAATATGCGCTCGATGGCGTTTAATGATGGTGCGGCGCTGACCTGTCTGGGTAATGATTTGGGCTATGAAAATGTGTTCGCCAAACAGGTCGATTTGCACGCAAGAAGCGGCGATTTATTGATGGCGATTTCTAGCTCTGGCAAATCCCCGAATATTCTAAAGGCAGTTGATGTGGCGCGTGAGCGTGGTTGCGCGGTGTATACGTTTAGTGGTTTTGGTGCCGATAATCCGCTGCGTAAATTGGGTGATTTGAATTTTTATGTAAATTCAATGGAGTATGGTTTTGTTGAGATTTCGCACTTGGCGCTGATTCATTCTATTTTGGATCTGCAAATGGGCTGGGGAGCATAATAGGTTATACGCGCCATAAGGCGCGGCGCGCGGTCGCGCTTGCCGATGTGCAATTATTCATTTGCCCATCGGTTTAGTCATTTTCTTGTTGATTTACCGTCCGCTTTCGCTTAAAGCCATACACGTTCTTTTTTTGTGCCGGCTTAGCTCATCTGGTAGAGCAGTTGATTTGTAATCATCAGGTGGCGGGTTCGAGTCCTGCAGCCGGCACCACCATACTAAAAAAGCAGCTTTGGCTGCTTTTTTAGTATGGTTTTTCAGGAATAGGGCGAGAACCCATGGGTTCGACAAATTTTCAGTAGTAAATTTGGACGGCGAAGCCGCCCGAAGGGCAAATGACCAGTAGGTCGTTTGTCAGTCCTGCAGCAATCAAGCAGCTTCGGCTGCTTTTTTAGTAGGGTTTTTTAGGAATAGGACGAGAACCCCAGCTCCCCCTGCTGATACCAATTGAAAAATAACAATAAATTTTAAAAAATCGTTGAGCAGACCCCAATTGGCTGCCCATCTATGATGTGCGATTTCCCATTAATGGAGTGTTTTTTCCATTGCATCCCATAAATACCCATGATATTCCAAATAGGACATCTTTTTTCCCAAAGGCATTCACCCATGTTGTTTCTTTCGACATTCCATAAT
>JAYTDB010000250.1:0-4449 GCA_043736135.1 Rickettsiales bacterium | reverse complement strand
CACATCCGCAATCACAAGCGGGTTGCGCGTGTCGGGTTTGTCGGAACCGAATTTAAGCATCGAATCTTTATAGGTGATGCGTTCAAACGGTGCAGGTGTCACTACCTTGTTGCCGAATTCTTTGAATACGCCTTCAAGCACAGGCTCAATCGCTGCGAACACATCATCTTGGGTGACGAAGCTCATCTCAATATCGAGCTGGTAGAATTCACCAGGGCTGCGGTCAGCGCGGCCATCTTCATCGCGGAAGCAAGGAGCGATTTGAAAGTATTTATCAAAGCCAGATACCATTAGCAATTGCTTGAATTGTTGCGGCGCTTGCGGCAGTGCATAAAATTTGCCCGGATGGATGCGTGAAGGCACCAAATAATCGCGCGCACCTTCTGGCGATGATGCGGTCAAAATCGGTGTTTGGAATTCATTGAAACCGTTTTCCGTCATGCGTTTTCGCAAAGATGAAATCACTTGCGAACGCAGCATGATGTTTTTGTGCAGCTTCTCGCGGCGTAAATCAAGGAAGCGATATTTCAGGCGCGTTTCTTCAGGCTGTTCGCGGTCAGAGTTTACTTGAATAGGGAGTGGCTCAGCTGGCGATTCTAAAATAAATTCGCTTACCGCCACTTCAATTGCACCTGTCGGCAGGTCTTTATTGATGGTCGCTTCACTGCGGGCAACTGCTTTGCCGATGATGGTGACGACACTTTCTGAGCTGACTTTTGAGAGTTGCTCGAGCGCGGTGCTACCAGATGCGGCAACGAGTTGCGTAATGCCATAATGATCGCGTAAATCCACGAACAGTAATTCGCCGTGGTCGCGCTTGCGGTGCACCCAGCCAGAGAGTTTAACGTCTTTGCCTGCGTCGGCGGCGCGGAGTTGGTTGCAAGTATGGGTGCGGTATGCGTGCATAAGGGCTCGTAAATCGTGGTTAATGTTCATGTTAGGATTCGTGGTATAGTGGATTATGCACGAAATGCAATCTTTTCCCCACGATTGACTGCGACCTTGCCACTCACCGCGCTGTTATCCCCTTTTATGCGTGGGTTGTCGCCCTAAACGGCTGTAAAATCAAGGTGATATGCCACTAATGCCGCATCTTGCCTAATGCCACTTGCCGAGAAGGGCGGGCTGCTCTATAACGCCTTGCATGAACATCATTACCGACACCGCCACGCTTGCAGCTTTCTGCAAAAAAGCATCGAAATATCCTTATGTCACGCTGGACACGGAATTTATTCGTGAGCGCACCTATTTCCCGCAACTTTGTTTGGTGCAAATGGCAACGGTGGATGACGCCGTCATCATTGACCCGCTGGCGGGCGACATTGATTTAAAGCCGCTATTTGAATTGCTGGCGGATACGAACGTGGTGAAAGTGTTCCACGCGGCGCGTCAGGATATTGAAATTTTTTATCACCTCAGCGGTGCGATGCCGGTGCCGATTTTTGATACGCAAATTGCCGCTTCTGTGTGCGGGCACGGTGAATCAGCGAGCTATGAATCTTTGGTGAATAATATCGTTGAGGCGACGGTGGATAAAAGCTCGCGCTATTCTGATTGGGCGGCGCGACCGCTGGCTGAAACGCAATTATCTTACGCGCTATCGGACGTAACGCATTTGCGGGTGATTTATGAAAAGCTACGTGAGCAGGTGGAAAATGCAGGCCGTACAGCGTGGATTGAAGAAGAATTCGCCTATTTAACCGACACAAATTTATACGACATCAACCCGATGGATGCTTATAAGCGCATCAAAGCGGGTAGCTTGCGTTCGAAACATTTGGTGGTGTTGCGTGCGCTTGCCGCATGGCGCGAAACCTTGGCGAAAAAAACCGATGTACCGCGTGGTCGTGTGATTAAAGATGAGGTGCTGATTGAATTGGCACTGGTATCGCCGCGCACCGAAGAAGAGCTGGCGCGAATTCGTAATATTCAAGCAGGTCTCTCTAAAAAACATATCAAAACCGTGATGGAATCCATCGCTGCCGCTGCCGCATTGCCGCAATCGGAATGGCCGCAAGTAGCAAAAGGTAAACGTCAACCCGAAGGCACGGGCACGGTGGTTTCGATGTTGCAATTGCTGCTCAAAGTATGTGCTGACCAGCATAATATCGCGGGTAGTGTGATTGCTAATAAAGACGATATGGAAGCGCTCGCACTTGGGCAAGATTCGCCACTACTTTCGGGCTGGCGCTTTGATGTGTTTGGCAAGCAAGCACAAGCGTTGATGACGGGCAAACTCAAAATTTCGTTGAATCCCAAAAACAAACGAATCGTACTGGAAGAATGTTAAGCGTAGCTTGTATTCAATTGTCTGCTGGTGCAGATATGGCGAAAAATATTGCGCGGGCGGGTGAGTTGATTGCACAGGCGGCAAGTCAGGGCGCAACCTTTATCACCACGCCTGAAAATTGTTTTTTGATGGATGAGGCTGGCGCATCGCGTAGCTACTACACGCAAGATAATCACCCTGGAATACTCGCCGCGCAAGGCTGGGCAAAGCAGTTCGGCGTATGGATTTTACTCGGTTCGGTTGCTGTGCAGGCGGGGGGCGGTCAGCAGACCGCCGAGCCATCAGCCCGCGAAGCGGCGCCCCATGCGAGCGACAGTAGTCGCGCAGCGGGGGCAAATAAACAATATAACCGCTCGATGCTGATTAATCCGCAAGGCGCAATTGCTGCCGTGTATGACAAGATTCATTTATTCGATGTCGATGTGCCGAATGATCGTCGCTATGCCGAATCAGATCGTTTTTTATCAGGTGACAAAGCGGTAGCCGCCGATATGGAGGATGGCTGGAAGTTGGGCATGACGATTTGTTATGACGTGCGTTTCCCGCATCTGTATCGCACGCTTTCGCACGCAGGCGCAAATATAATTGCCGTACCTGCTGCGTTTACGGCGGTGACTGGCGAGGCGCATTGGCATACATTATTGCGCGCCCGCGCCATTGAAAATGGTTGTTATATTATTGCGCCCGCACAAACGGGCACACATCCCGCCAACCGAAAAACCCACGGCCATTCATTGATAATAGACCCATGGGGCAGGGTGGTAGCCGATGGCGGCACAGAAGAAGGCGTGGTAATGGCGCAAATTGACCTTGTCGAAGTGCAAAAAATACGCACACGACTTCCTAGTTTAGCGCATGACAGGCCGTTTAAACTGTTGTAAATAACGCCAATGGATTTTGAATTTGTAAAAACTGCGTTCCTTACGCTTTTTGTCGCCGTTGACCCACCAGGGCTTGCGCCTGTATTCCTGTCACTGACAGCGATGCTTACCGCTGCCCAGCGCAAAAGCGTTGCTTATCGTTCGGTGGTGATTGCTTTTAGCATCTTGGCGATGTCGGCATTGTTTGGAAAAGAATTTCTGCAAGGGCTTGGAATTGGTATTCCAGCCTTTCGTATTGCGGGTGGATTATTATTGTTTTCGATTGCGGTGGAGATGGTGTTTGAACGCCGCGATCAGCGCCGCAGCCAATCGGCGGAAATTGCCGTGAGTAATGATCACCATAAAAGCATTGCCGCGTTCCCACTCGCTATGCCGCTGATGGCAGGGCCAGGTGCGATTACGGCAACGATTCTACAAGCCAGTAACGCGCATGGTTCTGTTGTTAATATGGTTGGGCTGATTGGCGTACTGGCGGTGGTTATATTCTCCTGTTTGCCGGTATTTTTGCTGGCAAACCACATTGATCGGTTTTTGGGGGTGAGTGGGCGGATGATTTTATCGCGTTTGCTGGGGGTTTTATTAGCGGCTATGGCCGTGCAAACCGTAGGTGAGGGTGTATTTGCCTTTATCGCCGCCGCGAAATAGCCCTCCGCTTAGAGATTGACAATATATTAATATTGTTTAATATGAATTAATTAAAGCAATGCCAGAAGCAAAGAGTAATGTATGAGTACTAAACTAGACCCTAAATATAGACTTCCATTGATTGCCGCACATTTTGATGAGCGCTTGATTAAGGAAATTGAGCGGCAGCCAATTTCTGCTGATGTATTTGATGCCGTTATTCCGCATATAACTGCTCTTAGGAATTATGGCAAGCATCCTGAGGGGCAAGGCATTCCAAATGGCATGCTTCGTCCGACTGGTTTTTCGCATGAGGAAATTAAAGATATTATCATTTTTTCAGGTTCAGGCGATGTTGCAACGGCGCTGATTGAATCTATCGATAATTTCAAGGCAGCACGATTTCAAAATTTTGATATTGTGAATCTAGCAAAAGTGGATTCAGCCGATAATTTGCGCGCAACGGGCAGACAGGCAAAATCATTTTCTGATGCGGGTTTAACCATCACGCAAATTACCGACATCGTTGAAAATGCAAAATCCGCCAAGGTAGTGGATTTTGTTGGGCAGCATATTGGTGAACAGCCAACCAAAGGTTTGTTCCCAAAAGTAGCAGCATATGGGCTTGCAATGTTTTCTGAGGCGGAGATGCGG
>JAYTDB010000249.1:0-6977 GCA_043736135.1 Rickettsiales bacterium | reverse complement strand
TAAGGCTTTCACAGATTCTCTTAAATCCATTCGCAGCTCTTTCAAATTTCTTCGCAGTTTCAAGAAATTCTTTTACTTCATCGATAGTAAAGTCATATGCGTCAGGACTGCTATTATTGGTTGGTTTTTTCACGTCCAATCCTTCCCGCAATTATGGTTGCTGGATTCTTCTTTTTAAAAGCTTCTAAATAATCCGCATAATCCTGCATCATTTTTTTGCGCTCTAGTAGATGTTCGGCACGATTGTATGCGCTGCGGATTTTATCATCATCCTCATGCGCTAATTGACGCTCAATCCAATCAGAGCGATAGCCTTTCTCATTCAAGATGGTGGAGGCTAAAGTTCTAAATCCATGACCTGTCATTTTGTTTTGATAACCCATGCGGCGCAGTCCCATAAGTACGGTGCCGTTCGATATATGCTGTGATTTACTGGCTGGGCTGTGGAAGATATACGTCTTATCACCTGTAATGGTTTGCAGCTCTCTTAATAGCGTAAGGGCTTGGCTTGATAGTGGCACTACATGCGGACGCTTCATCTTCATGCGCTCTTTTGGTATATGCCATTCTTCTTTATCCCAGTCGATTTCTTCCCATTTTGCGCCAATTAACTCACCTGTACGCACGAAGGTGAGCATAAGTAACTTCATCGCATATTTAGTAAAGTCATTATCCCGAGCTTCAATCTTAGTGAGCAAATCAGGTGCTTCACTAGGATGAATGCAGGAATGGTGTTTTTCTTCGTATGTGGGGAGTATATCACGCAAATCAGCGGCAGGGTTGTGCTTACATAAGCCGCGCTGGGCAGCATAACGGAATACTTGCCCCATCATTTGCTTCATGCGTTTAGCGGTTTCTATTGTACCGCGCTTTCCTATGGCTTCCACTACCTGTACCACATCAGGAATAGTGATGTCAGCAAGTGGCAACGCGCCAATAGCGGGAAAAACATATTGCTCCATACGAGTAAGACATTGAGCAGCATATTTTTCGTCTAACCCTTCACCTTTTAAATCCAACCAGTGGCGAGCGATTTTCTCAAACGTATTAGCCCCTTCATGCGCTTTGCGTAGCTTTTGGATTTTCTTTTCGCGGGTGGGGTGTTTGCCAGTAGCTAAGAGGTCACGCTGCTCATCACGCTTCTTTCTGGCTTCTGCCAAGGTCACGGCAGGATATTTACCCAGCGCAAGCATTTGCGCCTTACCTTGATAGTAATACCGCCACCGCCACAGCTTGCCACCAGAAGGGGAAATCTCAATGCACAGCCCACCACTATCTGCAACCCTATAGGGTTTCTCTTTGAGCTTGAGGTGTTTAATAGCCATTTCCGTGAGTGACATGAGTATAATCCTTCTCGGTGAATCTACTCACAAATCTACTCGCTTTATGAGTAGATTGCAATAAATCTCTTTGGAAGGCTATGGAAGAGGGTTTCAGGCGCAACCCACATCAGCAGTGGATTTTATGGACTTTACTGGACTTGTCTAAACCAGTAAATGGCTCCCCGAGCTGGATTCGAACCAGCGACCACACGATTAACAGTCGTGAGCTCTACCGCTGAGCTATCGAGGAACAACAAACACGCCACCAAATGATGGCGAGGCGTTTGTATAGCAAAATGAATTTGGCTTTTCCAGTAGAAAATGCAGTCGATTGCATGTTTTTTTCATCGGATGACAGGGCGCGTATCACGCGAAATCAGCACACTACAGAGAAACGAGGCTGCAGCTAAGTTTCCGCGCCTTCAGCGTGCTGCACAGAGACACGGCTTGGGTATGAGAGTTGATAGGGCCAATACGCACCACATAGTTGCCTGGCTGAGAGAATGATGTAGTTATCTGACTACGCAAATCAGATAATAAATCATCGTGCTGCGTGCGAATATCTTCCCATTTTTCTAATGCAATATTTTGGCTTTTTTCATTTAACACTTCAACCCAATATAGGGAGTGTTCAGGCATATCAACATTATCAACCACCTCACCTGCCTGTGATTCAGGAGGAGTCAGCGAGAAGCGGCACTCTAAATAACGCGATGCGGGTGAAACATTCTGCCTACAAAAATCCATTGCATCTGTTTCCGATGCGAAGGTTCCAAGGCTTAAAACAACCTTTGGAAGATCATGAGAAACGATAGGTCGAACAACACTCATCGTCAAATTACGCGTTTCTTTTGGTGCAGAACCTCTTAGGATTGTCCAGAATTTCTGTGCCCTACCCTCGTCTAGGAATGGCTGCACGTTTAGCCAACCGGGCTGATTAGTCGTGGCTGTAGTGAGTGGAGTAATATCATCACTCTCAGCGATAGGTGCTGCCTCACCTATGGTCACGCTTTCCGTTGGTTGTGTATCCGTAGAAAGAGCAACCGGAATTGCCTCAGCAACATCGACTTTGGCTTCACGAGGAGCAGCAGGCGCTTTGATTTCTTCCGTAATCACGACAGGCTCTTCTTCTTGTTTAGCTGGCTCATCCGACGATGAGAAAATGCTACCAAAGAAAGAACTGCCAGAATCTTCGCTCTTACTTGCTTCTTCAGGCTCTTTGTTAGGGGCGATTCTCCACGGCAAGGCATTACTATTATCCCCCCCCGTAGCAGCAACAGTTTTAACGAAAGTTGGCGCGCGTTTTGGATCAAATCCTTCAATCACGAAACAGCTCACTTTTCTTTTTGAAAGCTTGCTGCATAATTTATTTGCTTCCGCTTTATCCAGCATCGGCCCAGCCTGCACGCGGTAGGTAAAGCTGCCGTCTGGCATCAATATCGCATTCGGGAAAACATCATATTCTTGAAGGGCTTTGTTTTTTGCCTGCAAAGCTGCGTAGGTTTGCTGCACATCAGCCTCAGTTTTTTCGCGTCCAAGCTCAACATAAAATTCTTCTGCCTGCGCAGGAAGCGCAGAAAATAAAAGAAAAGCCGCAAAAAATAGAAAAAAGACATGACGCATGCGAAGCACTATATCGAGGCGATTAGTAAAAAACTAGAAGAAAATAGAAAAGTTGCAAAGGGCAAAAATTTTGGAGGCCGGGGGGAGAATCGAACTCCCGAATACAGGATTTGCAGTCCCGTGCATTACCACTTTGCTACCCAGCCACATCAAAATAAGGACGCCCTACCTACACTACCCATTTTTAGAAATCAATGCTAAACTTGCGTTCCAAATAGGTCGTAAGCATCAGATTTATCAATTTTTACGTTGATAAATGTACCCGCCAACACCCTGCCCTTTGGCGTAATATGCACCAAACCATCGATTTCTGGTGCATCCGCATAACTTCTACCAATAGCTGTATAATGCGCTACCGCTTCGCTACTTGAGCGCGAACCATCTGGCGTTACCTCGTCAATCAACACCTGCAACGTCTTGCCGACATGGCGTTTTAGGCGCTGCTTGCTAATTTTTTGTTGGGCTGCCATGAAGCGATCCCAGCGATCTTGTTTTACGTCTTCCGACACATGACCTGCGATTTTATCTGAATCGGCATCCGCCACATTTTCATATTTAAAACAGCCAACACGATCGAGTTTTGCTTCTTTCAACCAATCGAGCAGAAATTGGAAGTCTTCTTCGGTTTCACCGGGGAAGCCCACAATAAAGGTTGAGCGCAAGGTAATGTCGGGGCAAATGCTGCGCCATTTTGCAATGCGCTCCAGCACTTTTTCTTGATTCGCAGGACGCTTCATCGCCTTGAGTACTTTCGGGCTCGCATGTTGAAACGGGATATCGAGATACGGCAAGATTTTTCCTGCCGCCATCAGGTGCACCACCTCATCCACATGCGGATAAGGATACACATAATGCATACGCACCCACACGCCGAGCTCGCCAAGCGCCTCCGCTAAATCATAAAATTTCGCGCGCCATGTTTTATTGTGCCATTGACCTTCGGCATATTTGATATCAACGCCATACGCGCTGGTATCCTGCGATACGACGAGCAATTCTTTCACGCCACCTTTCGTCAAATTTTCTGCCTCGGTGAGCACTTCGGCAATCGGGCGGCTGACTAAATCGCCACGCAATTTAGGGATGATACAGAACGAGCAGCGATTATTGCAGCCTTCAGAAATTTTCAAATACGCATAATGTTTTGGCGTGAGTTTGATGCCCGCGGCAGGCACCAAATCCATATAGGGTTCATGCAAGCGCGGCACCGCTTTATGCACGGCAGTCAGCACTGATTCATATTGCGCGGGGCCAGTGATGGCAAGCACGTTTGGATATTGCGCGCGAATAACATCAGGGGTTGCACCCAAGCAGCCGGTAACAATCACCTTGCCGTTTTCTGCCAAAGCTTCGCCAATTGCTCCCAAACTTTCATCACGCGCTGTGTCTAAAAACCCGCAGGTGTTGACGATAACCACGTCGGCATCTTGATAACCTTGCGTGAAGGTATATCCCTCGGCACGCAGCTGCGTGAGGATACGTTCAGAATCAACCAGTGCTTTGGCGCAGCCAAGACTGACGAAGCCCACCTTAGGGGCGATTTGTTGTGCTTTTTTCATGGCGCAAAGCCATACACGAAGCAAATAACAAAAGCAAATGATTGACGCGAACGAGTGCAGCTTTTAAGACAGTGACATGACCCCACCGAATAAACGAGACCGCCTAATCGACGCCGCAGCCGCACTTTTCCACAAAAAAGGTGTGAGCGCCACCTCCCTTGCCGACATTGCTAAAGAGGCGGATATTCCGATTGGAAACGTCTATTACTACTTCAAAGCCAAGGAAGATTTGGCTCTGGCAGCCGTTGCAAAGCTCAAAGAGCAATATGTTGCGCTGTTTACCACGCTGGATGATGGCATTGAAGACCCCCGCGAGCGCCTGATTCAGGCGATTAGCATCTATCATAGCTTGCGTGACGATTTTACCCGTTATGGCTGCCCGATTGGTAAAATTGTGCTGGATGCAGAAGCGGATAGCACACATATCGCCAAGGCTGCTGCTGAAGTATTTGCCACCTATTTGCACTGGATGGAGCAGCAATTCCGCCTGCTTGGGCACTCGGAACAGGCCAGCGTGTATGCCGCATCTGTGCTTTCCGCCATTCAAGGGGCCATTATTTTGGCAAAATCGCTGAGCAAGCCTGACATTATCAGCCAAGAAATCACAAGGCTCTCCAGCTTTATCGAACAATTGCCGAATAAACGCATCCAACTTGGCAAAGCCGCCATGCGGACGACGACAGCGGCTTAGTTTCGTTACGTCATCCTGCTGATTGCATAGTAATCGAGCAGGATCTCAGTATTATTAAAGTTGGATACTGCTCTTTTGCTGTCGCAAAAAGCAGCATGACGAACATCAATGCTTTTTCTTATTGCGGATGAGCTCCGCTTTTCCTGCCTTTGCCACTTGCGTGCCACGGGCAATCGCCAGCGCATTCGCCTCAACATTTTCGGTAATCACGCTGCCTGCGCCGACCATCGCGCCATCGCCAATAGTCACGGGTGCTACTAGTGAACTATTTGAGCCGATGAACGCACCCGCGCCGATGGTGGTTTTATATTTATTTACGCCATCATAATTGCACGTGATGGTGCCCGCGCCGATATTCGCGGCCGCTCCCACATCCGAATCGCCCACATAGCTCAAATGATTGGCTTTTGCGCCTTTGCCAAGCTTGGTATTTTTAAGTTCTACGAAATTCCCCACATGCGAATTTTCCGCCATCACGGTACCTGGGCGCAGCCGCGCAAAGGGGCCAACGATAGCGCCCTGTTCCACAACAGCGCCTTCAATATGACAGAACGAACGAATTTCAACATTATTGCCAATCGTCACGTTCGGGCCGAAAAACACGTTCGGCGCAATCACCACATCTTGTCCAATTTTCGTATCCACTGAGAGAAATACCGATGACGGGTCAGTCAGCGTCGCGCCATTATCCATCGCGGATTTACGCAGGCGATTTTGTAGAATTTTCTCCGCCGCCGCCAGCTGCACGCGAGTGTTGATGCCGCCTAATTCCGCCGCATCCGCTTCCACCACCATGCAGTGATGTCCCGCATCATTCGCAAGCGCGATAATATCAGTCAGGTAATATTCACCATTCGCGTTATTCGTATTCAATTTTGAAAGCAAATCAGGCAACAAATGCGTCCTCACCGACATAATCCCAGAGTTACACAGGGTGATAGTTTTCTGCTCAGATGTTGCGTCTTTGCATTCCACAATCGCTTCCACCAGCCCGCTATGGTTCACTATCAAACGCCCATAACCCGTCGGGTCCGCCACGCGCATCCCCAGAATAGCGATATCGCAATTATCTTCTTTATCCAGCAGCGTCCGCAATATTTCCGTGCGCATTAGCGGCGTGTCGCCGTATAAAACCAATGTATATTCTGATGTTTTATCAATCTGCGGCAATGCCGAACGTACCGCATCCCCCGTGCCGCGCTGCTGTTCTTGAATCGCGAATAAGCAGCTCGGATTTTCTTTGGCACTTGCCAGCTTTACATCCTCCATACCATTCGCCACCACGACCACCGTCGCTTTGGGTGATAGCGGTGCAACGCTCAAAAGCACATGCGCAATCAGCGGTTTTCCTGCAACTTGATGCAATACTTTAGGAAGATTTGAGCGCATCCGCGTGCCTTTGCCAGCAGCGAGAATAACAGTAGAAAAACTTGCGTTGGTCATGAATTTAAGCCTACAATGAATTGAATAAGGGGAATTTAATATGGAAATGCTTAATTGGCTAGTCTTGATTATTTGCTTGGCTGCGGCAGTGTGGTTTTACACCCGCTATGTGCAGCAGCGCGAACGTGCTAGCTCGCTTGCAAAACAACTGGATTCAATCACTTCCGACAAGGTGCAGCTGGCGGAATTGCTGACTATAGCGCAAAAAGAGATTGGCAATTTGCGTGAAAGAATAGCAGGCCTAGAGGCGCATCAGGAGGCGAATATCAACGCGCAAAAAGCCATGAAAATTGAATTCCAAAATACCGCGCAAAAAATATTTGACGAGATGAGCACCAA
>JAYTDB010000248.1:0-4685 GCA_043736135.1 Rickettsiales bacterium | reverse complement strand
GCCATAGCTTTGATAATGGTGGAAAAAATGGCGTTGGCCCAAATCAGTGGGGTCTGGTTGGCTCGCACTTTGGTCATAAAGATGATTATAGCTATTCATCAGCGATCACCGCGATGAAAGACAAAAAATGGGATGAGCAGGCGCTTTCAAACTTCCTTGCTAATCCAAAAAAATACATTCCTGGTAACAAAATGGCGTTTGCTGGCATCAAAAACCCGCAAGACCGTGCTAACTTGATTGCGTATTTAAAAACGTTGAAATAATAATGTAACGAGATACCCGCCTTCGCTGGTATGACAAATATAGTGGAGTTGCCCATGTCTGCTTTTATCACTTGGTTACTTGCGGGCATTGTATTTTTAGCGGTTGAAGCCTTCGGCTTGCCCGGTGTTGGGCTGATGTTTGCGGGCTTTGGCGCGTTTAGCGTCGGCGTTTGGTTGAATGTTGCACCGTCAACTACCGTTCTTACCCAGTTTGTTATTTTCTTTGGCACGACGACGATTTGGGCGGGGTTACTCTGGAAACCCCTCAAAAAATTCCGTATCGGTAAAACCGGCGGGTTTAGCAATATTATTGGCGATACGGCTTTTGTGAGCGGTAGCGGCCTACAAAAAAATATAGTCGGTGAAGCAAGCTGGTCGGGCACGATTATGAAAGCGGAGCTTGCAGCCGATGCTAAAGTTGATTCGCTGGCAACTGGCGAACAAGTGACGATTACGGCCATTTCTGGCAACACACTGATTGTAAAACCAAAGAAATAATTTCATTTAAAGCGAGGATTTACTCATGGAAATGCTACTCACACTGGGCATTATTGCCGTTATTATTGTGTTTTTGGGTGTTAAAACGGTGCCACAACAACAAGCGTGGATTGTGGAGAGCCTCGGTAAGTTTGACCGCAAATTGGAACCAGGTTTGAACATCCTCGTCCCGTTCTTTCAAAAAGTGGCGTACAAACATTCGCTGAAAGAGGTGGCGATTGATGTGCCTGAGCAAGCGGGCATCACCCGTGATAACGTAACGTTGGTGCTGGACGGCGTATTATATATGCGTGTGGTTGATCCGGTTGCTGCAAGCTACGGCGTGAGTAACCCGCTTTATGCGGTATCACAATTGGCGCAAACGACGATGCGCGCTGAGATTGGCAAATTGACGCTGGATAAGACGTTTGAAGAGCGCGAAACCTTAAACGCGAATATCGTAGCATCGATAAATCATGCGGCAGGCAACTGGGGTATTCAGTGCATGCGTTATGAGATTAAAAACATTACCCCACCAACATCGGTGTTAAAAGCGATGGAGCTGCAAGTGGCGGCAGATCGCCAAAAGCGCGCACTTATTTTGGAATCAGAAGGTAAACGCCAATCGCAAATTAATATCGCCGAAGGTCGCAAACAAGAGGTGGTATTGCAATCAGAAGGTGCGCTCGTTGATCAAGTAAACCGTGCAAAAGGTGAGGCTGAGGCGATTCTAGCGGTTGCTGAAGCGAACGCAAAAGGCATTGAATTAATCTCGGCGGCCATTCAAAAAACGGGCGGTTCGGATGCGGTAGGCTTTAAAATTGCCGAGCAATATGTCAGCGCATTTAAAGAATTGGCGAAACAATCAACGACCGTGCTGATGCCAGCCAATGCGGGCGATGCAGGTTCAATGGTTGTGCAGGCCTTGTCTGTTTTTGATACCATCAAAAACAAAAGTGCCGCAAGCCATGCCGAGGTAAAAAGCCCATGGGAAGGCAAGTGAGATGAATGATAAAAAAATGAATGATGAAAGGATAAAAAATCCATTCTTGATACTTGCTTTTTCATCATTAATCTTTTCATCTTTCATCACTGCGGCGCAAGCCGCGCCATCACACTGCCTCTCACTTTACGACCCGTGCAAATATGCGGCGGGATTTGATCATTTTGATTATGTAACTCCCGATGCGCCCAAGCGCGGCACGGTGAAACTTGCGGGCACTGGCACGTTTGATAGCGTGAATCCGTTTATTCTAAAAGGCGTGAAAGCGCCTGATGTTGGGATGATTTTTGATACGCTGATGGTGGCGTCGCAAGATGAGCCACAATCCATGTATGGTTTAATTGCGCAAACGGCGGACGTAGCGGTCGATAAAGGTTCGGTGGTTTTTGCGCTGAATAAAGCAGCAAAATTTCATGATGGCAGCGCGATTACGGCGGATGACGTGGTGTTTTCCTTCAAGACGCTGAAAGAAAAAGGTGACCCAACTTACCGTATTATTTTTGCGCCGATTGCGTCAGCAGAAAAGCTTGGCAGCGATAGAGTGAAATTTACATTTACCGATAAAACCAACCGCGAAGCGCCGCTGATTGCGGGCAGCCTGCCAGTGATATCAAAGGCCTATTATAGCAAGGTGGCTTTTGATAAAACCACCTTTGACTCGCCGCTGGGCAGCGGTGCCTATAAAATTGCGGCGGTGGATGCAGGGCGTTCGATTATTTTTGAGCGCGCCAAAGATTATTGGGCAGAGAATTTGCCGGTGAATCGCGGACAGCATAATTTTGATACGATTCGCTATGATATGTACCGCGATGAAAATGTGACGCTGGAGGCATTTAAGTCAGGGCAATTTGATTTCCGTCAGGAGTATATCGCGCGTAATTGGGCAACGGCTTATGACCATCCTGCGGTGAAAGATGGCCGCATTATCAAGCGCCCCGTGCCGGATTTGCGCCCACAAGGCATGCAAAGCTTCGTGTTTAATGCGCGCAAAGAGAAGTTTTCTGACCGTCGTGTGCGCGAGGCTATTACGCTGGCGATGGATTATGAGTGGCTGAACAAAACGATTTTTTATAATGCCTACGTTCGCAATAAAAGCTTCTTTGGCAATACCGATTTCGAGGCAAAGGATACGCCTTCTGCGAGTGAAATGGCCATTTTTGCGCCGTTTAAAGATACGCTTCCCCCTGCCCTTTTTGAGCGTGCTTACGCACCGCCAGTGACCGATGGTTCGGGCAATCCACGCGAGAGCTTGTTGAGGGCGCAAGCGTTGCTTGATGAGGCGGGTTGGGTGGTAAAAGATGGCAAGCGCACTAATGCTAAAGGCGAAGTGCTATCGATTGAATTTATGCTCCGCCAGCCGACGATGGAGCGCGTAATCGGCCCGATGCGTAAAAATCTGGAGCGTTTGGGCATTGTGTCTTCCATGCGGATTGTCGATGATTCGCAATATCAAAAACGCGTCGATGAAGCGGATTTTGATATGGTATCGATTTGGATTAATCGCGGATTATTTTACCCCGGTAATGAGCAGATGGCGCTGTGGCATTCCTCTCAGGCGGATGTGAAGGGCGGCAATAATTTGGCGGGACTTAAAAATCCAGCGGTGGATGCAGCACTTGCAGCACTCATTAACGCGAAAGGCAAAGACGAGCTGGTTGCCGCTGGCCGCGCGCTTGACCGCGTGCTGCTGTGGGAAAATGTAGTGATTCCGAATTGGCAATCGGCGAATATCCGTGTGGCATATTGGGATAAATTCGGCATCCCCGCCAAAATCCCCAAATACAATCTCGGTTTTGATAGCTGGTGGGTGAAATAGGCTTGAGACAATAGCCATTAGGCATTAGTGTTGCGGGATCTAGGGCGATATGATGGCTAAGCAATTTTATGTGTATATTCTGACTAACAAACCCTATGGTGTTTTTTACGTGGGTGTCACATCAAGCCTGCCCAAACGCATCTATGAACATATGCACAAATTGGTTGAGGGCTTTACAGAAAAATATAATCTGAATATGCTCATCTATTATGAGGTTATCGATAATGCTGAGGCAGCAATATCACGAGAAAAGACGCTCAAACGCTGGAAACGGGAATGGAAAATCAATGCGATTAATCAATTTAATCCCGACTGGAACGATTTATATGAATCGATTTGTGCCTGAGCATTTTTCTCTAGATCCCGCAACAAGTGCGGGATGACGTGATGCTCAACTACATCCTTCGCCGATTATTCATGATGATTCCGACCTTGTTCGGTATCATGGTGCTGAATTTCGCCATTGTGCAGATTGCGCCGGGTGGGCCTGTGGAAAAGATGGTGGCGCAGTTAACCGATATGACGGGCAGTCATGATGCCACCGCTCGACTATCAGGCGGCGGGTCGGATTTGGGCGGTAAAGAGGCTGTGCGTGGCTCGCCGAGCGAGTCGATTTATCGCGGTGGCCGTGGGCTTGATCCCGACATCATCAAAGATATTGAGCGCATGTATGGCTTTGACAAACCACCGCTGGAGCGTTTCTGGCATATGATGAAAAGCTACGCCGTGCTTGATTTTGGCGAGAGTTTTTACCGCAATGAGCGGGTGACAACGCTGATGTTGAACACCCTGCCCGTCACCTTGTCGCTGGGGCTGTGGACGACGCTGATTGTCTATTTCATCTCGATTCCGCTCGGCATCAAAAAGGCCGTGCGCGATGGCAGCAGCTTTGATTTATGGAGCAGCTGGGCGATTATCATCGGCTATGCAATTCCCAGCTTTTTATTCGCGATTTTACTGATTATCGTCTTTGCGGGCGGTAATTATGTGCAGTGGTTCCCGCTTAAAGGTTTGACGTCGGATAATTGGGACGAGCTGAGTTGGTTTGCACGTATCGGCGATTATTTCTGGCATATTGCCCTGCCCGTGCTTGCTATGGTGATCAGCGGGTTTGCGTCACTCACCA
>JAYTDB010000247.1:0-3705 GCA_043736135.1 Rickettsiales bacterium | reverse complement strand
GCGGGCATAGGACGAATTATGTGCTGCGCCTAGTGTTGATGGTGTGTGTGTCATTGATCGTTGTTGGTGCCATTCCTGCCGTTATGGCGTATAAAAAATGGGATGCGTCCAAACATCAAGTTGCTGCTGAATCACTTCCACAACCAGCGGTTGTCGCCCCTGAAGAAAAAACAGGCGGGGTAACCGTTTACGGTGATCACGGCGAAGTGGTCGGGCAAATATCAGAATTGCCATCTGATGAAGAGCAGTTGACCCAAGTCAAAACCATGAAAAAAGTGGATAGTAGCACAGGCAAGGAGTTACTTGCCATCATTGGAAAATATTAATGCATAAAATCATTTCATTTTTGCTTTTTTGCTGCGTGCCGTTTGCTGCGCAAGCGACGCCATTGGAGCTAATGACGGGCCCAAAAACGGGCACATATTATAGTATCGGCAAAGACATTGCGGCGGTTGCAAAAAAAGAAAATTTTTCAGTGAATGTGCAGTCATCCGAGGGCTCGGTGGATAACATAAAACGCATGAATCAAGGGCAGGGCCCTTCGCTTGCTATTGTGCAATCCGATGTGCTCGGTTTCTTAAACCGTTCAAATAACCCCGCGCTGCCTAAAATGCTCTCTCGATTGCGCGTGCTTGCACCGTTTTATATGGAAGAAGTGCATGTGCTTGCGCGGATGGATATTCGTGATTTCAAAGATTTGCAGGATTTGAATGTGGCGGTGGGTGAAGAAGGCAGTGGGCATATGCTGACGGCTTTGAATTTGCTTGCGATAGAGCATGTTACACCCGCAGAGATTCGTAAAATTTCGCCTGAAGAAGGTGTGGTCGAAGTGTTGCTGGGCAATTTGGATGCGGTGGTGATTGTCGGTGGCAAGCCGATGCGGCTCTTTAAAAATTTGGAAGATTTATCAAACCCTGAGAATAAAAAATTCAGATTATTGATGGATCAGGTGCATTTCCTGCCGATGAATAACGCCAAATTTTACGAAGAATATGAGCCAACAGAAATCACCGCGAATGATTATGATTTTGTGAAAACCACGGTGCCAACAATTTCAGTGCAGTCCATGCTGGTGTCATTGGATTCTGCCAGCAGCAATGGCGGAACAGAGCGCTGTGAATCGTTAAAGAAATTGCTGCATATTCTGCGTGATAATAAAGACTATTTAAAACGTAATGGTCATCCAAAATGGTACGAGGTCAACTTCGATAAAGAAGTGGTTGGCTGGAAAAAAGATGCCTGTGTGGAGCAAAACTAAAGATGCATCACTGCGTGGATAAGTGCATCGCAAATACGTTCGCCTGCTGAACTGGCGCCGAATTCGGGATGCCACTGTACGCCCACAATAAATTGACCCGCAAATTTTCCTTCAGGGTCGGTTTCAATCCCCATCGCTAGAAAAGCGGCTTCACCTTTGCCGCGTTTGACGCTGTCGGTAATCGCATTTACATGCAAGCCATCGCCAATTTTATCGAGTGCTTGATGGTGCATGGAATTTTCCATAATCACTTTTGGGCAGTTAGATTGCGTGGTTTTGATGTAGGATTTTTGGCTTTGTCCAACAATCGCATGCAGCAAGGTTTCCTCTTTTATTAATATGGGGAGTACGGCTATATGTTCGGGAATTCCTGCATCGCGCTGCATATGTTTGTTGCAGCCGACTAAGTCGGGCAAATGTTGGTGTAATGTGCCGCCAAGCATCACATTTAGTCGCTGCATACCGCCACAAATACCGAGTATCGGCATTTTCCGAGCCAAGGCTTGTTGCAACATGCGTTCTTCATACTCCGCTCTTTTTGTACCTAATGGGCATTCTAATTCGCTAATCGTTTCAGGGTGACGCTTGGCTTTTGCATCACCTGCCTCATAGCGATGCAGGTAGTTTTCAGGAGCGATATCACGGTCATTTCCCATCACCACCAGCGCGTCAATGCTATCAATGTCTCGTGCGGCAGCCTCTTGCGCGGAAAGTGCATCATGCGATAAAAACAAACCAACAGCACCCGCGTTTTTCAGCTGTGCCATCATAGCGCGGACTGAATCGGTTGCGATTGATTTGCCGCTGACGCCGACAATAATTTTGGGTTGTGAGAATTCCATGGATGCAGTTTAGCTGCCAAATCTTAAATATTCACTTAACGAGAAAGTGTAAATGCTTGTCGGCGATTCATTTCATTTTGCACGAAGCTGGGATGTCCGTGGCTGCGAAGACTTTCAACGCCAGCAACGGCATTATCATGAAAGGCGTTATGCGGTTTTGTAAGGGCCGCTTCGCGGCCATTTTCAACCAAGTTTTCAATTAATTTTGGTGCCAGCGGGCTAGCGCCAAATTCGGGATGCCACTGCACTGAAAGCATTTTCCAATCAGTTAATTTGCCATCGGGTGCGGGTTCAAATGCTTCGACCAATCGCGCATCTGCACTATTTGCATCTTTGAAATGATCGGAATAGGCGACCGCACGGAAATTCTTATTGAGCTTGTCGCCATCGACCGCTTGATGGTGAAAACTATTTTCGGTGACATGCGCCATCGCATCATTATCAGCAGGGGCGGCAGGGCGGTAAATGGTGCTAATCTCGCCTGCTATTTTTCCAAGCCTGCTATCCTTGTTTATATCCACGGGAATGACGGGCGTATAATGTGGAATATCTGCTGCATTTTCATTGTTGGTTTTGTTATGCACCGCATGGCGCGCATCATTCGCAGCGTATTTATCGGTGTAAAGGCTTGGGTCAATATCGCCGTCATTGCCCATCACCATCAGCGCATCAATTTTCTTTAAATCATCGGATGCTTTGCGGTGAATCTGGTCGGAAAGCAACATCGGAATGCCGCCTTGCGCGCGCACCTGCGCCATCATCGCCAGCACAGATTTTGAGCTGGAGCTAGAGCCGCTAATACCAATGACTGGCTGCGTTTGTGATGGGTTTAGGGTAACCATGCAATGATTATAGCCTGAAATGCTTCATTTTTTATGACAATTTGATGAAACTAAGAAAAATGTTGTCGTCATGCTGCTTTTTGCGAAGCAAAAGAGCAGTATCCAGTTATAAATAATGCTGAGATCCTGCTCGATTTTCTAATGAAAATCAGCAGGATGACGGGTTACTTCACCACCCGTAATTTATTCCAATATTCCAGCCGCTTAATGATGTCGCGTTCAAAGCCGCGCTCTACAGGATGATAGTATTTTTGACGGTTCATGTCGTCAGGAAAGTAATTTTGCCCCGAAAAACCTTCAGGCGTGTCATGGTCATAGGCATATCCTTCACCGTATCCAAGCTCTCCCATGAGCTTGGTTGGAGCGTTTAAAATATGCATCGGCGGCATCAGCGAGCCATGCTGTTTGGCATCGCGTGCGGCGGTTTTATAAGCGGCATATTGTGCGTTCGATTTCGGCGCAGTCGCTAGATACACCACACATTGCACAATCGCTAATTCACCTTCGGGTGAACCTAAAAAATCATAGGCATCTTTGGCCGCGTTCGCTTGTAAAAGTGCTTGCGGATCCGCCATGCCAATATCTTCCACCGAAAAGCGCACCAAGCGGCGCAAAATATATAACGGGTCTTCGCCGCCGACTAACATGCGGCACAGCCAGTAAAGCGCTGCATCGACATCTGAGCCACGCAAACTTTTATGCAATGCACTAATCAGGTTGTAATGTGCGTCTTGTTTTTTGTCGTAAAGCGGTGCGCGTTTTT
>JAYTDB010000246.1:0-4012 GCA_043736135.1 Rickettsiales bacterium | reverse complement strand
CATGGTTCCCCGCCTTCGCGGGGATGACATGCACCGCCCCATGCGCAAATTTATAATCCGCCACCTTTAAACCAAGCGCCTTCAGCACGGCGTTATGCGAAACCAGCCCCAGTGAAAGTATTGATTTAAGATTGTGCATCGATTTTATTTCGGACAGCAAAAATTTCCCGCACATCTTAATTTCGGATGGCTCTGGTTTATTATCAGGTGGCACGCAGCGCACCGCGTTGGTGATACGACAATTAATCAGGTGAAACGCACCCTGCCCGTTAATGTCGCCGCTGGCTTTTAGGCGACCATCGAGCGTATCAGGCAAAGTAGCCAAGTAATTCCCTTTGGCAAACTCGTATTTTTGCAGCGATTCATAAAGCGTAAAACCTGCATAATCGCCAGTGAACGGGCGGCCAGTTTGATTGGCGCCATGCAATCCGGGGGCGAGTCCGACAATCAATAATTCCGCATCCAACTCGCCAAAAGAAGGTACAGGCGCATTATGATAACTCGGGAAGCTCTCTCGATTTTTTACATGAAATGCACATAATCGCGGGCAAAGTGGGCAATTTTTATCAAGAACATGCATATTACTGATACTTAATTGCAAGTTTGCAGCCATATTCCATGCCATTATAACCCGTATAATAAGTGCCATTTGTCTTTGTGCAGTAACGATTTTGTGCGGCCCAAGGTGATCCACTTACCGTATCAGTCGTGTCATAATTTCCTGCCCTAACTTTCCCTGTAAACGGGTTTCCATCATCCAGCTTTAAGTCCACACTAAAAGCATCGATTGAGCGGATGGTAGAGGCCACGCCAAAAAATCTAAACGCGATGCTGGTTTGACCATCTAAATTTCTAGCAAGCATAAAATAAGTGGTGTTTGAATCCATAACGAAATAGCTGTTCGATGTAATATTCGTCGCTATTCCCCAGTAAGCATTCTGGGTGTAAGCTGAGGTAGGACAGCTGGTTGTAAGTGTATCACAATATCCTGATGGATTTCCACCGCTATAGCTGGTATCAAGCAACTGACTTAGGGCAAGATGTTGCCAAACTCTGGGAGATTCTCCTGAATATATCGTACCAGCCAACTCAATGGTGCCATCCCCATTTCCATTACATAGGTTGCTTCCCCCATTATTAGGGCAAGCGGTTGATCCAAAAACAGATTGGGCGTTACTCATATCGCCGGGGAGTGCATTGAATTTAATACGAAACGTATTGGTGATACTAGCATATTTTTGGTATTCGCTAGCAATACGCATCACTTTAAAAGAGTTAACAAGATGTTGTCCAATAACAATCCCACCAATGATTAGCGCAATGATGACGATGACTATACTTAATTCGATGAGAGTAAAACCTCTGTTTTTCGAGCAAAAATTGATTTGTTTACGCATTTTTTTTGTTTTACCCCTTGAATCCTTGTTGCAGGGGACTATATCCCTTACGCAAAGAGTTTCCAAGCGCAGTTTTGCGCTGGTTTTTTTTACATCCATTCACTTAACTAAGGAGTTCACTATGAATATTAGACCTCTCGGCGACCGTATCGTTGTCGAACGCATTGAACAAGAATCGAAAACTGCTGGTGGCATCATCATTCCTGACAACGTAAAAGAAAAACCAAAGCAAGGCAAAGTGCTGGCTGTTGGCGCTGGCGCGAAAGATGAAAATGGCAAACGCATCGCGGTTGATGTAGCTGTTGGTGACGTTGTATTGTTCACGCAATGGGCTGGCTCTGAAATCAAAATGGACGGCAAAGACTTCCTCGTTCTTAAAGAATCAGATGTAATCGGCATCATCGAAAATACTGGCAGCAAAAAAGCGGCTTAAATTTCTTAATCCTGTGAAGCGCGTAAGCAATTGCACAGGAGCTATTTTATAACAACGATATCCTGCACAATGCCTTCGGCAATTGCAGGATTAGAACATAAGGAATAAATTTATGGCTAAACAATTGAAATATGGATCAGATGCTCGCGAGCAGATCCTTATCGGTGCAAACAAGCTGGCTATGGCTGTGGGCGCGACGCTTGGACCACGCGGTCGTAACGTGATTTTAGATAAATCATACGGCGCACCACGAATCACCAAAGACGGTGTGTCAGTTGCGAAAGAAATTTCGCTTCCAAACAAATTTGAAAACATGGGCGCGCAAATGTTGCGTGAAGTTGCTAGCAAAACTGCTGATAAAGCGGGCGATGGCACAACGACTGCAACCGTTCTTGCACAAGCGATCTTCACTGAAGGCGCAAAAGCAGTAGCTGCTGGCCTTAACCCAATGGATTTGAAACGCGGCATCGACAAAGCTGTTGAAGCTGTTGTTGCTGAAATCAAATCAAAAGCAAAAACAGTCAGCACCAAAGCGGAATGGGCGCAAGTGGCGACTATTTCTGCTAACGGCGATAAAGAAGTTGGCGATAAAATCGCTGAAGCGATGGAAAAAGTCGGCAAAGAAGGCGTAATCACGGTTGAAGAAGCCAAAGGCCTTGAGTTTGAACTCGATGTAGTTGAAGGCATGTTGTTTGATCGTGGCTATTTGTCACCTTACTTCGTGACGAACGCTGAAAAAATGACGGTTGAATTGGAAAATCCATACATCCTCATTTTCGAGAAAAAACTCTCTGGCTTGCAACCTATGCTGCCTTTGCTTGAAGCAGTTGTTCAATCACAACGCCCACTCCTCATCATCGCAGAAGATGTTGAAGGGGAAGCGCTTGCAACTCTCGTTGTAAATAAACTGCGTGGTGGCTTGAAAGTGGCTGCTGTTAAAGCTCCTGGCTTTGGCGATCGTCGTAAAGCAATGCTTGAAGATATCGCTATCTTGACTGGCGGTGAAGTGGTTAGCGAAGATTTGGGCGTGAAGCTTGAAAACGTAACCGTTGCATCTCTCGGTCGTGCGAAAAAAGTAACTATCACTAAAGACGATACAACAATCGTTGATGGTGCTGGTGAAAAAGCGACTATTGAAGCGCGTTGCACACAGTTACGCGGCCAAGTGGAAAGCACTACATCTGACTACGATAAAGAAAAACTGCAAGAACGCCTTGCTAAACTTTCAGGCGGCGTAGCCGTTTTGAAAGTGGGTGGCTCAACGGAAGTTGAAGTAAAAGAACGCAAAGACCGCGTTGACGATGCTTTGGCTGCAACCCGCGCTGCGGTTGAAGAAGGTATCGTATCTGGTGGTGGTTCTACACTGCTTTACGCATCACGCGCTTTGGACAAAATCAATGCACTGAATGATGATGAAAAAGCGGGTATCAACATCATCCGTCGTGCATTGCAAGCACCTATCCGTAAAATCGTTGAAAACGCTGGTCTAGACGGCGCAGTGGTTGCGGGTAAATTGCTTGAATCAACCGATACAAACTATGGTTTTGATGCGCAAAAATTAGAATATTGCGACCTCATCAAAGCCGGCATCATTGACCCTGCGAAAGTGGTTCGTGCGGCTCTGCAAGATGCAGCGTCAGTTGCATCATTGTTGATCACCACAGAAGCAATCGTAGCTGACCTGCCAGAAGATAATAAAAATTCTGGTGGTGGCGCTGGTGGTATGGGCGGCATGGGTGACATGGGCTTCTAATACCCATCTGTCTATTTAATTCAACAGCTTAAAGGGCGGCTTTCGGGTCGCCCTTTTTGGTTTTTTTTCGCCGCCAAGCGAATTGTGACAAGTTGCCGTTTACTAATGAAAATTTAGCCCTTTTTCATAAAACTGTCACATTACTCGCCCTCCAAATATGGTATATTCTAAGGGTAATAAACCGATAAAGGACGTGTAGACCGTTGGAAAACAATGCAAAAGACATTGTAAATCAGCTGCTTGATGATGGTTCAACCGTCAGAGATGGTCCTGCACGCGCAGAAAATCAGCCTAATAGCTTGGATTGCCAAGAAAGAGACCGCACGTTAGGCAACAAAATTTTTGACTGGGGTGTTTATTCAACAGTAGCTTTTGCTGGGGCTACCGCTCTTTGCCTGATGTGCTACCGCTAGGGACACGGCGGTAACC
>JAYTDB010000245.1:0-3749 GCA_043736135.1 Rickettsiales bacterium | reverse complement strand
CAGCAGCAATTGCTTTGCTTGATGGTCTCTTGCTTTGGTTGGGTTTGCAATTTATGTTCATTCCTCCCATTTTTAAAATGGCAAGAATTCATAGCCCATTCTTATATTATCAGGGACATATTCTGATTGCGCTTGCGGTGTTACTGGCATGGTTTCGCGATTGGGCGATCAGCAGATTAATATGGTGTTTACAGGAAATGCATCGGTGGATTTCTGGATTATTGATGGCGGGTGTGATTGGCATCGAAGGATTTTTGCATCTGTTTAATATACCACATATGGAAGGCTGGTGGCTTTCGATGCTGGGCGGCAGCGCATTTTTCGGTGCTACTGCTAGTTGGCTTCATAAGTGGAAAAAAAAGTCCTAAGCCCATTTTTAGCTGGTATAATACTCACATGAACAAAGAAAACGATAGGCGTATCATTTTATTTTTTAGCATCGCATTTGCCGCGCTGATGGCGTGGGGCTATGTCAGTGGTGATTTGCAAAAGCTGTTCAGGCATCGCTCTTCTGAAGAAAAAACGGTGGCGGAAGAGCGTGCACTTGGTCATTTATTTGGCAGCGATCAAGCATTTGACCCGAAGGCAGATAACGTCATTGCAACCGCAGTAAGTAAGCAGGACAATGTATCATGGAAAATGCTCGCCAATGCCAAGTTGCGCATGGGAAAAGCAAATAGCCTATTTCCTGAAGGCGTAGATTTTGCTCCAGAAGTTCAAAAACTGGATGGCCAAGAAATCACCATTACGGGTTATATATTTCCCCTGCAGGCATCAGAGAAACAGGAACATTTTTTGTTAAGTGCTTACCCGCCAAGTTGCCCCTATTGTTTGCCATCTGGCCCCACAGAATTGATAGAAATCACTGATTCTGCTCCGATAAATTTTACCTATGATCCTATAACCCTTCACGGCACATTCAGATTATTACGGGATGATGCGCTGAAAGAAGGCATGTTTTATAAAATGACGGACGCTCAATTGTTAATTAGATGATTGACATCTCAACACTTGCCGAATGACAAGAGTCACTTTATAATAATTCCATGACCGAATCACAAAATAGCCTTGCTCATATTCGCCGTAAAACCACCGTCAGCTTGCTCCGCACATGGCAAGAAGTGAAGGGGACGGCGTTTCACGTGTTTTCTTCCGAGGTGCGCGCCAATGTGCCGAAGGAAGATGAGGCGGAGCTTCGCAAGCGCATGATGCTGTGTTTGGATTCCCCTGGCGGCGAGGTGACGGCGCGAGCAAACACGGCAGAATTAGGGCGGATTTATCTGAGCCTGAACGAAGCAGGGCGCAAAAAATTCCTACATATGCTGGCGGCAGAATTTGATGTAAATCATACGAAATTGGTCGCTATTGCTAAAGATTATCAAACCGCAAAAGACGATGCGCGCTTGGGATTGGAAGTGGCGATGCGCGAGGCATTGCAAACACCGCGCAGCACAATTTTGAAACAATTTACTGCACTGCCAGATGGCTTTAAATTCCTCGTTAATATGCGGGCAGATTTGCTGCCAATTATGGGAAAAGATACGAAATTAAAAGCACTTGAGGCAGATTTGAAGCAAGTGCTGGCGACATTTTTTGATGTGGCACTGCTGGATTTGGTGGAGATTTCGTGGAATTCGCCTGCGGCAATTTTGGAAAAGCTAATTGAATATGAAGCGGTGCACCGCGTTAGCTCGTGGGAAGATTTGAAAAATCGACTGGATGCGGATCGTCGTGTATTTGCGTTTTTTCATCATAAGATGCCGACCGAACCACTGATTTTTGTGCATGTGGCGTTGGTGGATGGTATGAGCGACAATGTGCAGGTGTTATTGGATGAAAAATCACCGGTGTTTGATAATGACAAAGCCGACACCGCGATTTTCTATTCGATTAGCAACGCGCAAAAAGGGTTGGCGGGTATTTCATTTGGCAACTTCTTGATTAAGCGCGTTGTCAGTCAACTGACTTCTGAGATGAAGCAGCTCAAAACCTTTGCGACGTTGTCGCCGATTCCAGGTTTCCGCGCGTGGCTCGACCAGCTTGTTGAGAAAGGTGAAAGCTCGCTTTTTGATAAAAAAGAGCAAGCGCTTCTGAAAACGTTGGATGGTGATTGGCATAAAGATGCTAAGCAATCAGAAAAACTACGACCATTATTGCTGCGGCTATGCGCGCATTATTTGCTGCATGAGAAAAAATTTGGCAAGCCATTAGACCCTGTGTCGAATTTCCATTTGTTCAATGGCGCACGTTTGGAGCGGTTAAACTGGCTGGGTGACACATCCGCCAAGGGTTTGAAGCAATCTGCGGGCATTATGGCGAATTATTACTATAAACTCAGTGAAATTGATGAAAATCACGAGGCTTTTGCCGAAAGTGGAAAAATAGTTGCGAGCCGAAACGTAAAAGGCTATTTATAGTTTTGATAATAAAAAAATAGCAATGGGGTTGATATGGCGGAGAAACCACAAAACGTGCAAGATGTTTTCTTGAACACTTGCCGTAAGAAACGCGTTCCGGTGACCATTTTCCTTTCAAACGGTGTGAAGCTGCAAGGCAATATCACCAGCTTTGATAACTTCTCGGTGCTGCTGCGCCGTGGTCCGCAAGTGCAATTGGTATATAAACATACCATCGCAACCGTTGTGCCATCTGCTCCGATTACGCTGCAGGAAGAAGAAGGCGTCGATGACGCTATGGCCGCGATATAGGCTTTGTCGTCCCTGCGAAGGCAGGGATACTGTAGAAAATTCAAGATTCCTGCCTTCGCAGGAATGACAAAAAGTTGGATACCCCTATAATTGCTGAAGCAATTCAGGGTATGACGTGGCTACCCTAAATCCAGTCTGCCCCTATCACGCTGCAGGAAGAAGAAGGCGTCGATGACGCTATGGCCGCGATATAGTGCCAACTTCTGGCGTATCAAAAAATTGATTATTTTCGGCGACCCTGAGGCCTTGTTCGGTTGCAACTTCTCCTAGCAATTGATTGAGGGCTACGCGCATCACCGCATCACAGGATGCTTTTTGTGATTGCCATGTGGCATGACCACTCCCGTCCATCGGGCGTTGGGGAAGTAATTTTGGGTTGGCTTGATGTGCTACGCTCATCAACGATGCCTTCATGCTCTCCCACTCGCGTTCAGCAAGCGTTGCGGCTGTATTCAACATGCCAGCCTTCGTTATTTTTTCCTTCGATGCACTAAATTGGGGGCGAGCAGCTATTTTTGCATCATGAGATTTTTGCCACGCGTCATATTTCTGCGCCGCAAGTTTTGCGGCTTCTTTCACGGTATCAGTAATGTTTACAACAGAGTTGTTGGTTTCGCTCATAGAGGCATAATATAGCAAAACAGTGTAACGATTTTATTAATAAGTGGGGGCTAAGCCAAATCCAGCCATGTAAAGCGGTCGCGGGTGAAGCGCGAGAGCCCGATGATATCCTGTAAAACAGCGGCATCCCAACCAATTTGTTCAGGCGTACTTGGCAGCCCTGCTTGTTTGATGAGCGATGCTACGCGCTCTGGCGATATATGAATTTTTGAGATGGCTTCTTGCGCTGCTTCCCATTTGCCTTGTGGAATATCGCCATGTGGCAAATGTGCGTTCAACTGTTCCAGTTTCTTGCCGCAACTTTTTTTGAAGCCTGTAATCTGTTCTTCGGTGAAGTAGCTGTCCATATCGCCGCGGGGCCAATCGATCGTTGCCAAGCGCGGCTGTGTATAGAGCAGCTGGTGAATGCGTTGCGAGGCA
>JAYTDB010000244.1:0-2042 GCA_043736135.1 Rickettsiales bacterium | reverse complement strand
CGATAGCCATATTCATGGCCAGGATTGACGATTTCAATGCCGATGGAGCGTTGGTTGATGTTGGTATTGCCGCGCCAAAAACTAATACCTGCGTGCCATGCGCGGTCTTTCTCCTCGACCAGCTGTAACACGCGCCCATCTTCTTCTACCACATAATGTGCGCTGACTTTGGCGGATGTGTCGCAAAGCTTCTCAATCGCGCCTCTGCCTGTTTTCATGCCCGTATAATGCAGCACCAGCATGTCAATTTTTTGCCCTTCACGGCTATCAAAATTGGGCGAGGGCTGTTTGATAATATTCATATGCTTTCACCTGATAGTTTTAACTTTGGACGGCGGATAACGATGATGGCAACGCCAAAAAGCGTAATCGCTCCGCCAAGTAATAATTGCCATGAAAGCGGCTGATTGTAAAATATTTGTCCAAAGGCAGTGCCAGTGATGGGTACCAGCAGCGAAAACGGGGCTACTTTGGAGACGGAATGATTCTTCATCAAAAAATACCATAGGCCGTGCCCAATGATGGTGGAGAATAATACGGTGAAGATTATCGCGCCGATGGAAATCGCTGTTGCCGAAGTTAGCATCTGCCATGTCGGTGACTCAAAGATGAAGGTGAGTGCAATCAATTGTGGCAGCATGAAAACGGAAATCCACGCGAGTAATTGCAGTACGGTGATTTCGGGATAGCGTTTCATCAGCACGTTATAAATACCGAAGAATAATGCCGAGGCGAGGGCGTAGAAAAAGCCCGCGAGGTTGTCGGATACATGCGGCGTGCCGAGTACCAATATGACGCCAGCAAAAGAGATGAGCAAGCCGCTGAGCCGCCAAACGCCTAATCTATCACCCAAAAAAATGGCGCTGAATAAACAGGAAAATGCCACTCCCGTTTGGCAGATGACGGCGCAGCTTGCAATGTCCAACCCTGTGGCGAGCGATGCTTGCGGTAGTGCAAAATGCAGCGTACCGAGTGTGGAAAGCAATGCCAAAAATTGCAGCTGTTTTTTATTTGGGCGCGGTACGAAGGGCAGCAATAACGCCCCCAATATCGCAAAGCGCAGGAAGGTCAAAAAGATGGGCGGAAAATGCTCCAGTGCAAATTTGCTGGCGACGAAATTCGCGCCCCAAACCGACACGACTAGCAACGCATAAAACACGTGAAGTAGCGGCATTATGCAGCCTTCTTCGATAGCGTTTTATAGGCCGCAGAAATTTCGCTGGTACGCAGTGACAGCAAATGTTCTAGCTCCGGCGATAAAGTTTCACCCGCATGCACATCAGGGTGATAGCGGCGCATAAGCTGGTAGTAGCGCTGTTTTATACGCTTCGCATTAGCGCGTTTTTCAACACCTAAAATGGCATGTGGTTTTGGGTGTAGATGGCGCTCAACCAGTTCACCATATTGGGCTGGGGACAGCTCAAGTAAATGCGCGATTTTGGCAAGTGTGAGTTGTTTTTTCTTGCTGAGTGAGCCGCTGGATACGGCGATGGTAAATAAGCGGTCACTCAACCCATAAAATAAATCGCGATTGCGCGGGAATAAATATTTCACTTGCCGCACCGTATGTTCAAACGGTGTTGGGTCATTGCAGGCGAGAATAAATAATTTGCGTAGCTTGCCGCAAATGCCGCCTGAGAGTGGAAATGCATCACGAAAAGCAACGTAAGATTCTTTGGTGAGTGGGCCGTCGATGGTGGCGAGCTTTGCTGACAGCGAAATAATAGCGAAGGTAAAAGAAATATGTTGAAAATCGACTTCTTGTGGCGCCAGTGCGCGCATGATTTCGGTATCATAGCGGGCGGGAAGGCTTTTGCTATTTTTATGGCTCACATAGCGCAAAGCAGCCAATGTTTTTCTAGGCGCAAATGCAGCCAGAAATACTTTCTTTGGTTTGTGAATCAGGCGTGTGAGCATAGAAGGTAGCTTATCGCTACCAATCTATTTTTGCCAGCATTATCCTTCTAGAATTTGCTTCCTTGCAATTGGGGTCAGGCGCTCGATTTCCGCGTTGATTTCATTGAGTGAAACGGTGAGGTGTG
>JAYTDB010000243.1:0-5126 GCA_043736135.1 Rickettsiales bacterium | reverse complement strand
AATGGATAGATGGAAAAACCCTCGCTTGCCTCATTGCCGCTCATGTTGCTCGACCCCGCTAAAATCGAGGCGGATGCGGCTACCTATCAGTTCCGCCGCAAGGGCGATGCAAATGGCGTGACCGAGTCGCATAAAGTGCAAGGCGATAAATGGGATAATATATTGCTCGGCGATGCGTTGATTGTGCATGAAAAACGCGATGGGCGCATGTTCGTGGCCGACGGTCATCACCGTCTTGCTTTTGCGAAACAGCTTGCGGCAGAGGGCAAAGAAGCACCGCGTGTGCTACCTGCTTATGTGTTGCGTGAGGCGGATGGGTTTAGCGCGGAGGATGCGAAAATTATCGCCGCTTATAAGAATATTCAGCATGACAGCAACGATGTGGTGGAAACCGCGCAGGTGTTTAAAGAAGCGCGCTCTGGCAAGGTGCATATGGATTTGCTGCCAAGCCTGCAGATGGATAAGGGCAATTTGAAATTGGCCTATACGCTGTCGGGATTATCCGATGCCTCACTTGCAAAAGTGGATGCTGGTTTTGTGCCTGCGGATGTGGCGGTGATGGTCGCGGAACAGGTGAGAGATACCGCCATGCAAGACCAAACGATGGCGATTCTAGGCGAAAAATTCAAGCAAGAATATCCTGCGAAAAATCCATTTACTGCGATTGCTGCTGAGATGAAACCAAAGGCGAATGATAACATTACGGCAGGTGGATTTTTGGAGCGCGTACTGCGCGATCGGGCGGCGAAAGCAGCTTCAAAAGGGCTGGGTGCGGCTTAGTTTTTTTGCCCGTCATCCTGCTGATTGCTTGCAATCGAGCAGGATCCAAGCATTATTTAAGTGAGGTGGTTACTGCTCGTTTTGCAGGGCAAAACAGGTGTATGACGAAAGAGGCAGCTTAGTTAGCGGTCGCGTATTTTTGCATTTTTTCGATATTATCATTGTTGGCGTGTAGGTCATGATCGAAGCCGTAAGTCGTTTTTATTTTATCTTTGACTTCAAAGCTTGGGTCGCCATATCCGCTTTCAACAATCACTGCAAAGTCTGGTATAGTGCCAGATTCAAGCGATTTCACCATTTTATCATGTAGCGCCGCGCTGGCGAGCACATAGAAAAATGCCATTTCTTTTTCCACCTGATCATACGCAGGTACAAAATACACATTCACCTTTTTGGCGGCTTCGTAGCGGTCGCGATAATGCGGTAAATCCTGCATGATGCTATGGTGGTCGATGTTACTCACGGCCTTGCCCTGCTTCTTTTGCTACATCTTTTTGACCGCGCTCAACAGCTAGTTTTGGTAATGCACCAATTGCATGTGACGCCGTATAGCCGCCATATGTTTTTTCGCAGTTGCGTGGATCAGGTGTTCTATTCATAGCAATATCCCCGTTTTTGATGTCCTAACATAACATGTATAGTTCGGTTATTGTGTGACAGTTTTATGAATCTGCGCTTGCCGCCAACTGCACACTCACCAAAAACCAACCCTTATCTGTTGAATTTACTGGCTTTTCTGGTGGATTTGTGGCTAAAATTTTAGCATTTGCCGCCCCTAATAAATCGCCTTCCACCCGCGCTAAATCTGCAAGGCTTGCCCCATTTTCAACGCCCGTGACTTCTACACTCATCACATCAATTGGGAATTTGATAGAAACGCCTGCTTCGGATTTCGCTTTTCGCGCCATATTCAGCACGTCAACAGCGGCAATACCTGCACGTTCAGCGTCGACATCATACGGGTAATCAGCAGCCTTTGGCCATGCGCCACGCGCATGAACAGAACCAAGAATAGCATAGCGCTCTTCAAACAGATGTGAATAAATTTCCTCAGTCACATGCGGCACTAATGGTGCAAACAAGCGCAAGAGTGTTTCCAAGCAGTGATAAATCGCATAAAGCGCAGATTGTTGTTTGGCGGTTTCGCCCTCATAAGCGCGGGACTTCACCAGCTCTAAATAATTATCGCAGAAATCGTTCCAGAAAAAATCCTCAATCGCCACACGCGCATCGGAATATTCAAATTCCTCGAAGGCTTTGGTCGCCTTCGTCACCGCCATATGCAGACGCGACAAAATCCACAAATCGAGTGCTTCGGTGATTTTGTTTTTGTCGTTCACAGCTGTTGTCGGCGTGCCAGAAAGCTTATCAAAATTGATGGCGGCGAACTGGCTGGCGTTCCAAATTTTCCCAACTAATTTTTTCCCGATTTTCAGCAAATCTTCCGAAAAAGCCGTATCAGCGGCGAGGCGCGAGGTAGAAGCCCAATAGCGTACTGCGTCGGTGCCTTTTTCTTCAATCAGGTCAACCGGGGTCACCACATTGCCTTTTGATTTACTCATTTTTGTTTTGTCGGCAGCCAAGCACCAGCCCGAAATCATGATGTTTTTCCACGGCACATCGTTCATGTGCAGATGCGCTTTGGCGATGGTATAAAACGCCCAGGTGCGGATAATCTCATGCGCTTGCGGACGCAAATCCGCTGGCAATAATTTAGGATGAGGGGTGAGGGATGAGGGATGAGCAGTCTTACTCATCTCTAATCTTTCATCACTTATCTTGATTCCGCCCGCATTGATTTGCGGGGATACGGACGAGGTTGCCCATGTATCCATTACGTCTTTGTCGCCGAACAACATGTATTCCTTACCTGTAGATTTTTCGATTACTCGTCGAGGCGATTCGCTACCATCAACTAATGTATAATCATTTGGAATATCTACTAAAGGGTCAACAGGCAGCTGTTCTTTTTTTGCGTAAATTGTTTTATCTACAACAATATCCTCATTAACTGAGCTTAAATACCACACAGGGAACGGCACGCCAAAGAAACGCTGGCGCGAGATACACCAATCTTCTTTGAGGCCTTCAATCCACTGATTGAGGCGAACGCGCATATATTCTGGGTGCCAATTCACTGCCGCACCTTTGGTGAGTAATGCTTCTTTTTTATCCACCAACTTCACGAACCATTGATGGGTCGGGATGATTTCAATCGGCGTGCCCGAACGCTCAGCGCATTTCACCATTTGTATTTTGTGAATCACTTTTTCTTGCTTGTCGCCTTGCGCAATGAGCAACCCTGCCTCATCCAAAAGCTTGAGCGCCTTACCCTTCGCGCTGTTTTCATTCTTCACATCGCGAATGAGCTTTGAATTTTCGAGTACACGGTAAACACCAAGCGCTTTCTTTACATCAAGGCAGTTTCTCTCCCATAAATGTGAAAATTCTCCGTTTTTACCATCTCTACCTGCAATAAAAATTACAGCGGTTGCATTTTCATCACCTATTATTTCTTGATCACTACCTATGCCAAGAATACGTATTCTACCATCTCTATCGATTAAAGGACGCCAAGCAAGGTTATGCTTAGCAATCCATTCCTTGTCAGTGTCATCACCCCATGAGCAGCACATCACGAAGCCAGTGCCTTTTTCTTTATCCACTTTTTCATCAAAACAAATCGGCACTACTACGTTAAAAAGCGGCGAAACAGCAATTTTTTCTTTATAAGTATCTTTATCATCAGGATGCACCATAAGTGCTACGCATGCGCCAAGTAATTCAGGGCGTGTAGTCATTACATATACTTTTTCAAGTGAATCAAATGTTGGGCGTTTTCCTGCATTCCAATCACTGGCGTCCATTATTCCAAACGGAATAGTTATTTGAATGCCCTGCTGTTCCTTTTCTTCAATTTCTGCTTGGGCAATCGCAGTTTGATCCACCCAATCCCAGTAAGTTGGGCGGAAGGCGCGGTAAGCTTGGTCTTTTTCCATTAAATCGACGAAGGACGCTTGGCTGATTGCCTGCACATTTTCATTGATGGTTTGGTATTCTTTGCGCCAATCCACTGAGAGTGCGGCGCTTTTAAATAAGCGACGGAATTCATTTTCGGCATCCACCACGACTTCTTTGCAGAGTGCGACGAAATCCGCGCGCGGCATAGAGCTTCCGCGCACGCTTTTTGTTTTTTCAACTAAGCGTTCGGTGGGCAGTCCGTTATCGTCAAAGCCCATCGGGTAGAAAACATCTTTGCCCGACATGCGCTGATAGCGGGCGATGAAATCGGCTTGGGTATACGAGAAAATATGCCCCATATGCAAAATGCCCGACACGGTTGGCGGCGGCGTGTCGATGACGAAGGTTTGTTCGCGCGGGCTATCGTCTTTAAAATGATACGTGCCTGCAGTTACCCAGTGTTCCTGCCATTTTGTTTCAGTGATTTTATGATCGTAGTTTTTTGGAAGCGATTTCATAGATTTTTTTCGGTTTTTTGTAAGTTTTTAAAACGGCGAACGCTGAAGATAAACGAGAAAACATACACCACGCCGAGGATGCAAATCATCAGCCATGGCTCGATGATAAGCAGCACCATCAGCAAGCTGCAAGCAATCATAAACAGCAAAATATGGTCATGCGGAATGCGGATATTTTTCCCCGCAAAGGTAGGTAGGCGGCTGGCCATCAACCCACCAACAATAACCACATACGCTGCGATGAGAGCTGTTGGAACGGGGAGTGGTGCTTCGGTTTGGAAGGTAATAATCAGCGGCAATAAACATAATACACCACCAGCAGGCGAGGGTACACCAGTGAAAAATTTCTTGCTCCAATGATTTTTCGGTGTGGTCGCAAGTGCGCTATTAAAACGCGCTAAACGCAACGCCGCACAGATGACAAAAAACAGCGTAACCGCCCAGCCAATGCCTTTAATGTCATGCAGCAGCCAAATATACATAATCATCGCAGGGGCAACGCCGAAGCAGACAAAATCAGATAGCGAATCGAGCTGTGCACCGAAATCAGACGTCGCGCCCAGCATCCGCGCCACGCGACCATCCATGCCATCAATCACGGCGGCGGCGATGATAAACATCACCGATAATTCCCAGCGTTCGACCATGGCAAAGCGAATGGCGGACAAGCCGCAGCACAATCCTGCCAGCGTAATCATGTTGGGAAACAGGCGGCTGATGGGTTGTTCGCGCAGGCGGCGTTTTTGATTTCTTTCGTTCATTAGTGTTTATTACCCACACGTGCTACTTCGTTGCTTTTTAAATCGGCAAGGATAGTTTCGCCGCCAACTGCTGTTTGTCCCTCAATAACGAGTGCTGTTGCACCGA
>JAYTDB010000242.1:0-3985 GCA_043736135.1 Rickettsiales bacterium | reverse complement strand
CAAGAGTGGGAGAAGGTGATGATAATGGTATATTGCAATCTCCACCTGAATACGGAAATGCAAGCATATCGCTCGGCCAATGCGAGGGTGAAACTGGTTTGTTTTGGGTAGATTTAAGCAGGGCCAATCTTATCGATGGGAGCTTTAATAGCGCCTCTGCCACTAGTCATTGCTTGCCATTTAGGATGACAGATCAATCACAGATTGCTTTATATTTACCACACGCAAAAATCACAGGGGGTAATAATTACGTGATGGTGCGCAGCGGCGAACTCGATGCTACGGCTGTGCCTCCAACGAGCAGAATTATATATAATGGGAAAAATTATTTTACCATGCAGTCTGTCACTCAAATGAATAGTTCTTCAGGCTGGAGCTATATATATGGGGGGGCCTCTTTGAGCGTAGCACAAGCATATGCCATTGATTCCAAAATTGATGATGGGTTTCCACTAAGCGGTAAAATTACTGACATAGGCATTACAAAGAGCTCGCTCAATTTTGTTAACGGAGCGAGCGCTCCTTGGTATCGTTATTATGATCTTACAATTGCTATAGCTCCGTCTTCTACAACGTGCTTTGATGATGGCAATAACTCAAATAATCCGGTTCAATATTCCATGAGCTATGATAATGGCAAAAACTCAAATTGTGTATTATCCTTTGAATTCCAGTAAAATTATCATTTTTCTCTTTTATTATTAGGATAGCACCACATCTTTAAATTGCGCCACACGCTTGACATTTCCACGACGGGTGAAGGCCGCAAGCGGATCAGCCGCATTTAAAATCTCGCCCTCGCCTGAAGCTTTGTTACCGCCAAACCCCATGCCGTTGGCTGGTGTGCCTGTCCCTTTTGGCGAGTTGATGACGCTGTGACCTGCACCATTTAAACGCACAAAATCATCGGCTTCTTTTTGCGAAAGCGTATACACCGCATTCACCAGACCCGCATTATCGGGCTGATTCGCCAGCGCGATTCCTGCTTCAATATCGCCGTCATACGGCACGACATAGAGCAGCGGCGCAAAGGTTTCATGATGCAAAAATGCAGCGTGCGATTTCATCACGGCAAGTGCAGGCTGCACCCGAAAAACATTATCCGCAGATGGCAATTGCTCGCCCAAAATAATCTCACCACCCTCCGCTACCGCTTGCGCTTTTGCGCTTTCAAAACGCGCATACGCATCGCCATCAATCAGCACTGAATAACCAAAGGCATTATTCTCATCATCTGCAGCACCCGAATCCATAAATGCCTGCAATTTTTCTGTGAGATATTGCACCGCTGGTGCGAGCCATTCGGTGGGCACAATCAAACGGCGCGTGTTCGTGCAACGCTGACCAGTTGTGCCCAGAAAAGATGTAATAACAGCATCTAGAGACCAGCGTAAATGCGCTTCTGTCATGGCTTTTCCAATCACCGCCGCATTATTACCACCCAGCTCTAAAATCGGCGGTATGGTATTATTTTTCTTGCCCGCAAGCGTGCGTTTAATCCCCTCGCCCATCGCAACTGATCCCGTTGCAGAAATCAACTCCACCGCTTCATCAGCCACCAATAATTCGCCCACATCGCGCCCGCCAATAACCAATTGCAACAAGTCCTTATATTCTCCCGCCACCGCATCAAAACATTGTTTTGCATATATCGCGGCAAGCAGTGTTTTTTCTGATGGTTTCCACAGCACAGCATTGCCCGCAAGCAAGGCCGGAGCAATGTTCCAATGCGCCACCGCCAGCGGAAAATTAAATGACGTAATCAGACCGATAATGCCAACGGGTGGGCGCTCTTTTCGTCGCACCATACCGCCAAGTTCAGGCAGGCTTGCATCGGCAATTGTTTTAAGCAAAATATCCGCTGAACCGTCGACTTCGCCCAGTGCTTCTTTAGGTGTTTTTCCTGCATCGAGCACAACCAGTTGCGCGAGCATCTCTCGATAGGCTTTCAGCGATGAGCTATACGCCGCAATCAGCTCGCTGCGAACTTTCCACGAGGCTTGTGTAAGTCGCGCCTGCGTGGTTTTTGCTGCCGCAATTTTGCTGGCAAGCGTTGCTGCATCATCAACCGCAACCGACGTGAGCTTCTGCCCCGTAACGGGCGAAAAAATATCCAGCCCTGATGCGTTGATATGGTGTAAAAATTCGGTGAGTTCAGATGACATGAGATAATGCTACCTAATTTACGCTCAGCGCTTTTGTTTATATATTCGCTGCGGCGCAAGTGAGAATGTTATGTTTGATAGAACCGTAACGTAAGCGTACACGAAGTACGCGCGCAACGGAAGCTAGAAAACATAGCGTTCGCAACCAGCAGCAGTAGAATAAATGAATAAAAGAACGGGTTTCTGTTACCCGGCACCCGTTCCAATGACCGTGTTACGAACTAGAGTAACTGAGTGCCGTTAGGCAGCTACAGCCACTGCTACGACTGCGTTGTCGTTAGCTGCAACAAATGCTACGTTGTCGTTTGCATTTAAAAAATGACCCATTCGTTCCGAAGAACCGGCAGTATCATACCGGGCAAAAACAACACCTTTATTACGCCTGTCGAGCCTAATTCAGCCCCATAAGTTTAAGGGTAAACCCTAATTATAATGGTGGAGCTGCCGGGTTCCGCCCCCGGGTCCAATACGTCTATTCTGAGTCGCGTTTATCACCATAGTTACCGAAGTAACGATGTTATTATAGCGCAAAACGATTGATTTGGGAAGAGACTTTTAATCCGCTATTGCCCAAGGCTTGCCATCAGTTCGGCATATTCACGCTTGCTCATACCCGACTGTTCCTGTGTCACTTTTTCGCCGCCAATAAGACGTTTTACCACGTCCAACCCTTTGGCAGAAAATTGTGCGCCACCAACGCGGTAATCCATAAATGCACCATAGGTAATCGGCACCCATGCTTTGAGTACATCCAGCATCACATTCGCATAAGCACGGATTTCATACTGTGCGTGAGAATCGGCACGGAGTGACAAGAAATGCATGAGGTTATGCAAATCAATTTTCCAATACCACTGGGTATAAAAATTGACGGGCAAATTCATCCGCGCAAGTTCGCGAGCGAGACCTGATTTGTTTTCGTCAAACACGTTACCCGCTTCATCACAATTCATCATCTCTTCGTAGTGCGCGTAGGCATTTACGGAATCCGCTTTTAGAATTTCCAACACGCGCGCTGCTTGCTCACCCTCAAGTGTAGCACCACGACCTTGACGGTTTGATTCTGACTGTGCTGCCAAATGTTCCGGAGCCGGAATATAAAATTCTTTATCCATAATCGAATAACGACCCGAATATTCATTCACGTTTGCGGTGCGGTGACGAATCCATTGGCGCGCGATAAAAATTGGCAATTTGATATGGAATTTAATCTCGCACATTTCAAACGGTGTAGTGTGGCGATGACGCAGCAGGTAATTAATTAACCCCGCATCTTCATTCACTTTTTTCGTGCCTGCGCCATAGGACACGCGCGCAGCTTGCACAATCGCCGAATCAGTACCCATATAATCCACCACCCGCACAAACCCATGGTCGAGCACGGGTAGCGCTTTATATAAAAGCCCCTCCAACTCTGGTGATGCATCACGCAAAGATGGCTTAGTTTGGCTACGAAGTTGAGTAATTTCAGCAAGTTGTTCAGGTGATAATGGCATAGATTTAGTGGCTTTCCTGTATTTTCATTCTACTAATCGTTATTTTAAAAGCCTTGTCTACCAAAAAAGCAGCCCGCCTACTCTTTTCGTTCAACCCGCTTGCAAAACCCTGTGTTTGCGACTATATTCGCGACCTACTCATCGTATTTATATTACTTATCAGGAGCTTTTATGCGTCTCGTTTCTTTGCTCACTACAGTTGCCCTCGTATCTGCTAGCTCTGCCTTCGCGCAATCAGGTGCACCTGTGCCACTCGACCAGCAATTGCAACGTTTGCAACAAAACAAAGCGCCCGCTCCTGCAGTACCCGCACCAGAACGGAAA
>JAYTDB010000241.1:0-3961 GCA_043736135.1 Rickettsiales bacterium | reverse complement strand
TTTTATTATTGCCCCCCGTTGTGCCACCACCGACGACCCATCCACAGCAGAATATGACACAAAAACCACCCCAACATTTCCAACATGCCCGTACTTTTTTGTAACATCAGCCTTTTAACAATATTTTGTAAAATACATTGTTATTCTCTCTCAAAATTCTCTATAAATGTTGCATCAAATATTAAAAATGGAAGAAAATCATGCAAAAATTTGACAAACTCACCGCTATCGCAGCACCACTGCCCATCAACAATGTTGATACGGATATGATTATTCCAAAGCAGTTTCTCACCACTATTAAACGTACGGGTCTGAAAGAAGGATTATTTTATGAAATGGCGTTCACGGTGGCTGGCGAACGGATTGCTGATTTTATTCTTAATCGCGCGCCTTATGAAAGCGCTGAAATATTAGTTTCAGGACAAAATTTCGGCTGTGGCTCTTCGCGCGAACATGCGCCGTGGGCATTGCTTGATTTTGGTTTTCGCTGCGTGATTGCGCCAAGCTACGCCGATATTTTTTACAATAACTGCTTCAAAAATGGCATCCTGCCTATCGTGCTGCCACAGGCGCAAGTGGATTCGCTGATGGACATCGCAAAAGCAGGGCAAAAAATCGCCGTTGATTTGGACAAACAAACCGTTTCAGCGGGCAACCACCAATTCACATTTGAGGTGGAGCCATTCCGCAAACATTGCCTGATAAATGGGCTGGACGATATTGGTTTGACGTTTGAGAAAATGGACAACATCGCGACTTACGAGGGCAAACAAAAAGTGATGACGCCTTGGCTGGCAGTCGCTTAGATGTCCGATGGGCATAACCATTCCTGTGACCATCACGCTCATGACCGCAAAGTACTGTGGATTGCGTTTGCGCTAAACTTCCCTCTCTTCGTACTGGAAGTATGGCAAGGTCTGGGTGCGGATTCCACTTCCCTCCTCGCTGATTCGATGGATTTTTTGAGCGACTCGGCCAGCTATTTGATTACGCTATACGTCCTCACCAAACCGCTAAAAACCCGCTCGCATGCGGCTTTGTTCAAAGCATCGATGATGCTGGCGCTTGCGGTGCTCGCACTCGGGCAAGGCGTGCATAACATCATCAGCGGCAGCGTCCCCGCTTACCTCACTATGGGGTGGGTCGGCACGCTGGCACTGATTGCCAATATAACCACCGCCGCAGTGCTCTATAATAGCCGCGATCGCGATAGCAACATGTCCTCCGTCTGGCTTTGCAGCCGCAATGACGCACTCGCCAATATATTTATCCTCATCGCCGCAGGACTGGTTTTTGCTACCGGCACCATCTGGCCAGATTTGGCTGTGGCGCTTGCCATTGCCTATCTGGAAACCACCTCCGCCATCAAAATCATTAAACACGCGAAAAGTGAGTTAAAACAATAAAATAGTGCAAATTTATCTTTATTAATGTTTTGAAGACGATTTTCCGCTATTATGGGGGGATGAAAAAGCATGCACAAGAACCCACAAAGACGGAAAAGCTCGACGCTTTAGATGAATTGCCGCGCTATGTGAAAGCGTATGAAGACAGTATGCAGGACGGGCGAATTACCGCCGACAATTTGTTAGAGACAGCAAAAGAAGAAGAACAATTTTCCAAGCTTCTAAAGATATTAGTTTCACCGATTAAACCAGTCCGCATATTAGTCGGCAAATTACCCGTCCCTGCCAAAAATTTTATCGGCAGAACCACCCGTACATTATCCGACCTAGCGGGTGTCAATTTCTCGGAAGAAATTGGCAAGGTGGTTGAACATCAAGATTTACATCTGGAAGAATATTCAAAGGGGCTCAATAACCACCAATTCCGCCTGAGTGCTGATGGCGAACGCTTGAGGCACTTGGAAAAAGATCCGCCTCTTCACACGTTGTTTCCACAAAATGACAAAAGTGATTGGCCCGTGATTACGCTGGTTGCCAATAGCGACCTTACCTCGCCGCAAAGTTTCTTTGATAGTTTTCAAGCAGCAAAAAGCGTTGTCCCATCTATAAGCCACACCAATGATAAGCGTATGATTATTGCTGGCACCTACTGCACTGAGCATAGCTTTGGCGCGAATATGGATGCAACCGTCAAACGCTTTAACGAGCTGTGCCGCGATCCTAAAAGCATGCAATATGTTAAAACTGCCTCGCTGTTACAGGCAAAACTTTTGCTGAATCTTATCATCAAGCATGATGAAAAAGGGCAAGGTATAAAAGCAACCGGAGAAGATGGTGAATCGCGCTATATCATCCGCTCCGATGCGGCAGAGATTATGCGACACGTCGTCACTTATGGCTATAGCGGCGGGCATTTGCGCAATAAAGATGCCTTTCGGGCACTTGCTGATGCCATTCGTAATGGGAATTACGAGGTTGAGCTCAAACCCGATATCCATGCGCCTGAAGGCGCGCCCATAAAAACCAAAACATCGTCGGCATTCGATGCAAATCACATACTTACCAAAGCCCGCACCATCGGTATGGGCGGCTGCGAGCCGATGCAAATACGCAACAGCGAAAAAGACTGGATGCCGCAAGACGTCAACTTCCTATCAAAAGGTGACCAACTCATCTGCCTTAACGGCGATGAATTTATCAATGCCCCAGGCAACGTCATTATCAAAAACCCTAAGGGCGACGAAACCCCACTAGAATCCAAGCTCAAAGGACATGCACAAGGCGCACTGGTTGCCGCCGTTTTGAATAGGGAAAACACGGATACCCGCAAGCAAGCAATGGCGCTCTTGGACGGCAAAGCAATCAAGCGATAAACACTAGACGAAGCCGCCCTTCCCCATTATAAAGCCACTTTCTGAATTCAACCGACTGAAAGTGTGCAATACCATGACAACAAAACACATCCTCCTCCTGCCTGGCGATGGCATTGGCCCTGAAGTAGTGGCTGAAACGGTAAAAATCATCAATTGGTTCTCAGAAAATGGCCCTGTGAAATTCACCACCAGCGAGGCATTGCTCGGTGGCGCGGCGTATGATGCGGTGGGCACACCCTTCCCACAAGAAACAGTTGATGCCGCACTAAAATCAGACGCCGTATTGCTCGGCGCAGTTGGCGGCCCGAAATGGGAGTCGCTCCCGATTGCTTCACGCCCTGAAAAAGGCTTGCTCGGCATCCGCAAAGCACTCGGCTTATTCGCCAACTTGCGCCCTGCACAATGCTTTGATGCGCTTGCAGATGCATCCACGCTGAAGCATGAAGTGGTTGCTGGCTTGGATATCATGATCGTGCGCGAACTCACGGGCGGTATTTATTTTGGCCAACCACGCGGCGTAGAAAACTTGCCTGATGGCACGCGCCGTGGCTTCAACACCGAAGTGTATACCTCACCCGAAGTACACCGCATCGCCCGCGTGGCGTTTGATTTGGCAGTAAAACGCGGTGGCAGACTTTGTTCAGTGGATAAAGCAAACGTGCTGGAATGCACCGAGATGTGGCGCGAAGAAGTCATCAAAATCGGCCAAGCGGAATATCCAAAAGTCGAGCTATCACACATGTATGTTGATAACGCGGCAATGCAGCTGGTACGCAACCCGAAACAGTTTGACGTGATGGTAACGAATAACATGTTCGGCGATATTTTGTCAGACGTGGCATCTATGCTCACGGGCTCACTCGGCATGTTGCCATCGGCATCACTCGGCGCACCAGGCACTCCAGGGGTTTATGAACCTGTGCATGGTTCAGCACCAGACATCGCGGGTAAAGGCATCGCCAACCCACTTGCGACCATTCTTTCATTCGCCATGATGCTGCGCTACTCGTTTGACCTAAAAACAGAAGCCGACAAGCTCGAAGCCGCCGTGCAAACGGTGCTGGCAAGTGGCATCCGCACAGCCGACATCATGCAAGAAGGCAAACGCAAAGTGAGTACAAGCGAAATGGGTGACGCGGTGTTAAAAGCGTTGGCTTAGCCACCAATTTGGCCGCCTCTGGG